>DATBCP010000051.1:0-8016 GCA_036270435.1 Rhizomicrobium sp.
CACCGAAGGCATTTCCTATACCTTGGGGCAATGCTGCCATCCCTTGCCGGGTGACCGCATCGTGGGCATCAACACGCCGGGCGAGGGGCTGGTGATCCATACCATCGATTGCGCCGAACTGGACAAGGCGCATGACATGAACGACTGGCTGGATGTGGGCTGGGGGCAGGGCGCTTCCGATATGGGCCTGTCGGTGGCGCGCATCCAGGTGCGGGTGAAGAACGCGCCGGGCTCGCTGGCATCGGCCATGTCGGCCATCGCCATCAATGGTGGCAATATTTTCAACATGAAGGTCACCGAGCGCAATCCGCTCTATTTCGAGTTCATCGTCGATGTCGAAGTGCGCGACGTGGCGCATTTGCAGAACATTCTGGGCGCGCTACGGGTATCGGACGCGGTCGAATCGGTCGACCGTGTGCGCGAAGCGGAGACGGTGCAGTGAACGGCGAACAGGTTCTCAATGAGTTCAAGAAGTCCGGCGCCTTGCTGGAAGGCCATTTCATCCTGTCCAGTGGTCTCCATTCCGACAAATTCCTGCAAAAGGCGCTGGTGTTCCAGGACGCCAAGCGCACCGCCAAACTGTGCAAGGCGCTGGCCGAAAAGGTGAAGAAAGACGTCAAAGACGAGATCACCGCCATCGTCTCGCCGGCGGTGGGCGGCATTGTGCCGGGCTATGAGATGGGCCGTCAGTTGGGCCTGCCTGCCATGTATGTCGAGCGTGTCGATGGTGAATTCCAGCTGCGGCGCAACTTCACGCTGAAAAAGGGCCAGAAGGTGCTGATGGTGGAGGATATTGTCTCCACCGGCGTGTCGTCGCGCGAATGCATCGCCGCCATCAAGAAAACCGGCGCCAAGGTCGTGGCCGCCTGTTGCCTGATCGACCGTTCCGGCGGCACCGCCAAGGTCGGCGTGCCGCTGATTGCGCTGGCGGAATGGAAAGTCAAGGCCTGGCCTGCCGATAAGCTGCCGCCGCATCTGAAGAATATTCCGGCGGTCAAACCCGGGAGCCGGGGGCTGGCGTGAACGCATTGCGCTTGGGGGTCAATGTCGACCACGTCGCCACGGTGCGCCAGGCGCGCGGCGGCGACAACCCCGATCCGGTGCGCGCGGCCATCCTGGCGCAATCGGCCGGCGCCGACGGTATCACCGCGCATCTGCGCGAGGACCGGCGGCATATCTCGGACGTGGATATTGCGCGCCTGTCCAAGGCGCTGAAGATCCCGCTCAATCTGGAAATGGCCGCGACCGATGAGATGGCGGCGATTGCCTTGAAGCATCTGCCGCATGCTGCCTGCATCGTGCCGGAGAAGCGGGAGGAGCGCACCACCGAAGGCGGCATCGACGCGGCAGGCCAGCATGATCGCCTCAAGCCCGTCGTCGCCGCGCTGGGTGCGGCACGCATCCGCGTCTCCATGTTTATCGAACCGGACCGGCGCCAGTTGGACGCCTCCAAGTCGCTGGGCGCCCCCGTGGTGGAGTTGCACACCGGCGCCTATGCCAATGCAACGGCTGCGGACCGCCAACAGCTGCTCAGCAAGATCCGGGAGGCCGCCCGCTATGGCGACAGCATCGGGCTGGAGGTTCATGCCGGCCATGGCCTTACCTATGAGAATGTGAAACCGGTTGCAGCCATTCCCCAGATACGGGAGTTGAATATCGGTCATTTCCTGATCGGCGAAGCGATGTTCATCGGCCTGGAAGCTTCCATCCGTACCATGCGGCAGCTGATGGATGAGGCGCGTTTGGCGGACGCGCTGCGTCCGCCAACGGAACAGTCCAGTGGACTGTTCCGAGCGCCGAATGCCGCGAGCTTGAGTGAGCGGCCGGACGAGGCCAGCAAAACATGATCCTGGGGATCGGCAATGACCTGATCGACATCCGCCGCATCGAAAAGACCATCCAAAAGCATGGCGAGCGATTCTTGAACCGGGTTTACACCGATATCGAACGGGCGAAATCCGACCGCCGGGCCGCGCGCGCCGCCTCTTATGCCAAGCGCTTTGCCGCCAAGGAGGCCTGCGCCAAGGCGCTGGGAACCGGACTCAACCAAGGGGTCTATTGGCGTGACATGGGGGTGGTGAACCTGCCGGGCGGCAAACCGACCATGCGCCTGACCGGGGGTGCCCTGAAAAGGTTGGAAAAAATCACTCCGGCGGGGTATCAGCCCCAGATAGACCTCACCATTACGGACGACTTTCCCCTGGCCCAGGCCATCGTCATCATTTCCGCAGTGCCGAAAGCCAAGGGTGAAGGCTGATTAAAGATTAAACCGCGAAATCCTTGACAGCGGGCCTTTCGCCCCCTTTTGTCCGCCCTGATCAATTGCGTGAACGAAGCGGACATATCAGATGACGGAATCCGACATGGCGGCCAAACAAGATGCCAAGCAACAGCAGCAGGGTGAATCCTGGGGGGAACTCGCCAAGACGGTGATCTATGCCGGCCTGATCGCCATCGTGATCCGCACCTTCCTGTTCCAGCCTTTCAACATCCCCTCGGGCTCGATGGAGAACACGCTGTTGATCGGCGACTATCTGTTCGTCGAGAAGTTCGCCTATGGTTACAGCCGGTACACCTTTCCCTTCGGTGCCTGGCCGTTGGGCAAGATGATGCATGGCCGCTTCATGGGGCGCGAGCCGCAACGTGGCGATGTGGTGGTGTTCAAATATCCCCAGGACAACGCCACCGACTTCATCAAGCGGGTGATCGGACTTCCCGGCGACCGTGTCCAGATGAAGGACGATGTGCTCTATCTTAACGGCAAGCCGGTGCCGCGCGAACGCGTCGCCGACTATGTCGGCAATCTCGACGGCGAAGAGGGGCACTGGGTGCAGTATCGCGAGACCCTGCCGGGCGGCAAGAGTTACGTCGTCCTGGACAAGACCACGAACGGGCCTCTGGACACAACTGACGTGTTCGTGGTGCCGCCGGGTCATTATTTCATGATGGGCGACAATCGCGACAATAGCGACGACAGCCGCGAGGCGGTGGGCTTTGTCCCGGAGGAAAATCTGGAAGGCAAGGCGCTGTTCCGCTTTTTCTCCACCGACGGTTCGGCGAGGATCTGGGAAGTCTGGAAGTGGCCATTCGCCATCCGCTATTCGCGCATCCTGACTCTGGTGAAGTGAGCTCTTGAGCGGGTCACTTTCCGAAAAGCTCGGATACAGGTTTCACGACGAAGCTCTTCTGAGGCGCGCGCTCACCCATGCTGGTGCCGACTCCGCGCGCTCCAACGAGCGTCTGGAGTTCCTGGGCGACCGGGTGCTGGCGCTGGTGGTGTCGGAAAATCTTTATCGCCGTTATCCCGGCGAGGATGAAGGCGCATTGACACGCCGGGTGCATACCTTGGTGCGTTGGGAGGCTTGCGCCAAGGTGGGCGAGGAGATCGGATTGTGGGACCATCTGGTGCTGACGCGCTCCGAAGCCGCCGGCGGCCGCGCTCGTGGGCCTATCGTGGGTAGCGCCTGTGAGGCGGTGATCGCCGCGCTCTACCTGGATGGCGGGATGGACGCAGCGCGCGGTTTCATCGAACGCTGGTGGGAAGAGATGTTCGCCGATGCCAGCGCCGACACCCGCGATGCCAAGACGCGTCTGCAGGAGTGGGCGCAGGCGCGCGGCAAGGATGCTGCCGCGCCGATCTATACGCTGCAAGAACAAGCGGGGCCCGACCATGCGCCGCGTTTTGTGGTGCAGGCCAAGGTCAAGGGCTTCGAGCCGGTAACAGGTGAGGGCGGCTCCAAGCGCCAGGCAGAGCAGGATGCGGCGGCCAAGTTGCTGGCGATCGTGGCGCCATTGCAATGACCCAGGCTTGCGGCTTTGCCGCCATCATCGGTGCGCCCAATGCCGGCAAGTCCACGCTGATCAACGCACTGGTGGGTTCCAAGGTCGCCATCGTGAGTCCCAAGGTTCAGACCACGCGCATGCCGGTGCGCGGCATTGCCATCGCCGGACAGACCCAGATCGTGTTTGTCGACACGCCGGGGATCTTTCGGCCGCGCCGGCGGCTGGACCGCGCCATGGTGACGTCGGCCTGGGCGGGCGCGGAAGAAGCCGATTGCGTCCTGTTGATTGTGGATGCCGCCGACCTTGCCGTCCATCCCAATGGTCCCGGCGCGCGCGATACCATGGCCATTCTGGAAGGGCTGAAGGCGGGGAAAGCAGGCAAGCGGGCGCTGGTGTTGAACAAGATCGACGGCATGAAGCGCACCGATCTCTTGCCGTTGGTGGAAAAGCTTAATGCCGAGGGCGTGTTCGAGGATGTCTTTATGATCTCGGCGCTGAAAGGCGAAGGAGTCGCCGACATCGCGGCCTGGGTGGCAACGCGCATGCCGCAAGGCCCTTGGCTTTATCCCGAAGACCAGGCGGCAGATATCCCTTCGCGGCTGTTGGCGGCGGAAGTGACGCGGGAGAAGATCTATCTGCGCCTGCATGACGAACTCCCCTATGCCAGCGCGGTCGAAACCGAGAAATGGGAAGAACGCCGCGACGGTTCGGTCAGGATCGACCAGGTGATCTATGTCCAGCGCGAAGGCCAGAAGGCGATCGTGCTGGGCAAGGGTGGTGCGACCATCAAGACCATCGGCGCCCTGGCGCGCGAGGAGCTGGAGGCGCTGTTTGGCCACCGCGTGCACCTGTTCCTGTTCGTGAAGGTTCGCGAAGACTGGGCTGACAACAGCGAACACTATAAGGAAATCGGGCTGGATTTCCCCAAAGAGTAGCGTCATGGAATGGAATGATGACGCAATAGTGTTGTCCTCCCGCGCCCATGGCGAGACGGGGGCGATTTTGGAGCTGCTCACCCGCAATCATGGCCGGCATAATGGTCTGGTGCGGGGCGGAGCTTCGCGCCGGGTGAAACCCACCTTGCAACCGGGCAACAGCGTGCACGTCCAATGGCGGGCCCGGCTGGAAGAACATCTGGGCAGCTTTGCCTGCGAACTGGCGCGGGCGCGCGCCGGGGAATTGATGGACAGCCGCGAACGCCTTGCAGGCTTGAATGCCTTCACCACCATCCTCGGTGCCGCCATGCCGGAGCGCGAGGCGCATGCACCGGTTTTCCTGGGCGGCGAAATCCTGCTGGATGCAATGGTTGCGCATGACCCGATGCATTGGCTGCCGCTCTATGTGCGCTGGGAAGCAGGCTTGCTGGAAACCCTGGGCTTCGGCCTGGATTTGAGCGAATGTGCCGCCACTGGCGCAAAGGACGACCTGATCTATGTCTCGCCCAAAACAGGACGGGCGGTGTCGCGCGACGGTGCCGGCATCTATGCCGACCGCCTGTTCAAATTGCCGCGCTTCCTGCTGGATGCCCGTGCCGATGAACCGCAAAGCAACGATATTGCCGCCGGGCTTGCGCTGACCGGGCATTTCCTGCTGGAACGGGTATTGAGACCGCACGGCAAGCAGATGCCGCCTGCGCGTCATCGGCTGGACGCGCTGGCGGACAGCCCGGGAAAATAAGTAGCCTCGGAGCGGTTGCCCGCGAATCGGAATAAAGAGTCACCATGGTTGCCGTTCCCGACGAAATTCGTTCCGAGCCCCTCAGCAAGGCGTTGGCCGAGCGCTATCTCGCCTATGCCCTTTCCACCATCACCCAGCGTGCGCTGCCGGACGTGCGCGACGGGCTCAAGCCCGTGCATCGCCGCATTCTTTACGGCATGCGCCTGCTCAGGCTGGACCCAGATTCGGCCTTCAAAAAGTCCGCCAAGGTGGTGGGCGATGTGATGGGCTCGTTCCATCCCCATGGCGACCAGGCGATCTATGACGCGCTGGTCCGGCTGGCCCAGGAATTTTCCGTGCGCTATCCGCTGGTGGATGGGCAGGGCAATTTCGGCAACATCGATGGCGATAACGCCGCCGCCATGCGCTACACCGAGAGCCGCATGACCGAGGCCGCCAGCCAGTTGCTGGCCGGGCTGGACGAGAATGCAGTGGACTTCCGCACCACCTATGATGGGGAAACACAAGAGCCGGTGGTGCTGCCGGCGGCATTTCCCAATCTTCTGGCCAATGGCTCGAGCGGTATTGCCGTGGGCATGGCGACCAACATCCCGCCGCACAATCTGGGCGAGTTGTGCGCCGCCACCATTGCCCTGATTGAAAATCCGAATATCCAGGACCGCAGCCTGTTGAAATTCGTCAAGGGCCCGGATCTGCCCACCGGCGGCATCCTGGTCGAGGAACAGGCCGCCATCGCGGAAGCCTACAAGACCGGCAGGGGGTCGTTCCGGGTCCGGGCGCGCTGGGAAAAGGAAGAAGGCACCCGCGGCTCCTGGCAGATCGTGGTCACCGAGATTCCCTATCAGGTGCAGAAGTCCAAGCTGATCGAGCGCATCGCCGAGATGCTGGAGCAGAAAAAGCTGCCGCTGCTGGACGACATCCATGACGAAAGTGCGGAAGACATCCGCATCGTGCTCACGCCCAAGAGCCGCACGGTCGATCCGGAAATCCTGATGGAGCAGCTTTTCCGCGCCAGCGACCTGGAAGCGCGCACGCCATTGAACATGAACGTGCTCGACAAGGGCCTGGTGCCCAAGGTGATGAGCCTGAAGGAGGTTCTGGCGGCGTTCGCGGCCCATCGCCGCGAGGTGTTGGAACGGCGCTCGGCTTTCCGCTTGGAAAAGATCGCAGGCCGGTTGGAGGTGCTGGAAGGCTATCTCGCGGTCTTCCTGAATCTCGACAAGGTGATCAAGATCATCCGCTCCGAGGATGAACCCAAGCCCAAGCTGATGAAGGCGTTCACCCTGACGGAGGTGCAGGCCGACGCCGTTCTCAACATGCGGCTCAGGTCCTTGCGCAAGCTGGAAGAGATGGAAATCCGCCGTGAGCACGACTCGCTGACCAAGGAACGCAAAGAGCTGAACAGGCTGCTGGGCTCGGAAAAGCTCAAGTCGGAAAAACTGATCGAGGAGCTGAAGGAGATCGACGCCAAGTTCGGGCTCAAGACGCCCCTCGGCAAGCGCCGCACCCAAGTCGCCAAGGCTGCCGAAGTGGCGGAAATGGCAGCACTGGCCGAGCATGTCGAGGAGCATGCCAACCGGGTGGAGCGTGAACCCATCACGGTGGTGTGCTCTGCCAAAGGTTGGCTGCGGGCCTTGAAGGGACATCAGGAACAGTCCAGCGACGACAAATACCGTGAAGGCGACCGTGCCCGTTTCTGGTTTCACGCTTTCACCACCGACCAGATCATGCTGCTGGCCACCGATGGCCGCTTCTTCACCCTGGATGGCTCAAAGCTTCCCGGCGGGCGTGGCAATGGCGAAGCCATCCGCAGCTTCACCGACCTGCCGCCGGAAGCCGATATCGTCACCATGTTTGCGCATGTGCCGGGCCGCAAGCTTCTGATCGCGGCCAGCAGCGGCCATGGCTTCATCACCAATGAAGACGATGCCGTGGCCATGACCAAGAACGGCAAGCGGGTGATGAATGTGAAGCCTGGCGTGGAAGCGGCGTCCTGCCGTCCTGCGCAAGGCGATCATGTTGCGGTGGTTGGCGAGAACCGCAAGCTGCTGATCTTCAAGCTGGAAGAGGTACCCGAACTGGCACGCGGGCAGGGCGTTTATCTGCAGCGCTACAAGGATGGCGGATTGGTCGACGCAACCACCTTCACTTGGAAGGATGGGTTGAAGGACGAGAATGGCCGGTTGTTCGGGCCCTCCGATTTGAAGGAGTATCGCGGCGAGCGGTCCCAGGCCGGACGAGTTGTGCCGCGTGGCTGGGCCAGTTCAAGGAAGTTTGTCACCAGTTAGAGCGCAGACGCGCTCAGGCGTGACCGGTGACCAGCCAAAGAATAAGGATGATGGGCAACGGGATACCGATGGCCCATAGCAGAACTGAGCGCATGAAACTCTCCAACATTTGCTGGAGAGATAACCAGTCTGCAACCAGGATGTTCCAGCCGTTTTAGCGCCGCAATTCGTACAGCGCGATGGCCGCCGCATTGGAGACGTTCAGGCTTTCCATCTTCGCGGAAAGCGGAATGAAGGCGGACGTTTCACAATGTTCGCGCACCAGGCG
>DATBCP010000052.1:0-1883 GCA_036270435.1 Rhizomicrobium sp.
TATACCGCCAAGGTTTTCAATATGCAGCTTTACGGCGATGCAAAGGGCCAGACAAGCGCGATGCTGAAATCGCCCGACGGCGCGAACGGCGTGCTGATGCGCTTCGACACGCATGGCCTGCCCTATATGTCGTTGTGGAAGAACGAAATCACGCCCAAGGCCGGCTATGTCACGGGGCTGGAGCCGGGCACCGGCTTTCCCAATCCGCGGCCGGTGGAACGCGCCGCCGGTCGCGTGCCCAAGCTCAAGGGCGGCGGCAGCTATCACGTCCATCTGGCGATTTCAGCCTTGACCAGCAAGTCCGAAGTGGCCGACGCCGCCCGCGCCATTCAGGCACTGGCGGCATCGCCACCCGTCATTTCCAAGACACCGACGGGGCCGTGAGAGGGCGCTAGTTCCGGATCGGCTTGTCTTTGACCACGTCGAACTTGCCCAGCAAACAGGTCTGGCCGGAGCGCAGCACTCTGAGGCTTTGCTGGTTCTCGCAAATGTCCTCGTCTCCGCCCCGCAGCACCCAAACGAAGCCTTCAAAGCGCAGGTCGCTGCAGATGCCTTGCAGATGATTTACCAGCACACGGCCGTCTCGCAGCTTGAAGGTCATCAGCTTGCCGTCCTTGGAATCGGCGCTTTGAATGTCCCGGGACTTGACGCACATATTGGCCGCCGCGGGCGAAGCGGCAAAGATCAGCACTGCCGTGGCGGCTAGGATGGCTTTCATGGAACAACCTCCAAACAATGCCCTCGCTTGGGGCATTGTCCGTCAAATGCCATTCTATGACAAGTGTAAGAGGGGTCCGCTGGCGGCATGGCGGCGGACGCGCTAGATTGACTTTGCCGCCTGGAAAAATGGGAACATGAACAACCGATTGCAGGAACAAGTCGCCGCGATTTGGGCGCAGGCGCTGGGCGTCAAGCGCGTGGCGCCGGATGACAATTTCTTCGCCTTGGGCGGCCATTCGCTGCTGGGTGTGAAAATGATCTCGGAAATCCAGGCAAAAACCGGCATGGAAGAAGAGTTGAAGCTTTCCGACCTGCTGGAGTTCCCCACCCTGGCCGCTTTCACCGAACATGTGGAAGGCCTGATGGCGCCAAGCGAGGAAACGGGCAGCATCTGAGCTGCTAGAACCACGCCGCCGTCACCATCAGATCCCCTTCCATGGCATAACGCCCCTGCAAGTACGCGCCGGCGCGGTCGGCAGTAAAACCGCCATCTTGCGGCGTGACATGGATGTCATGGAACACCAGCGGTCCCACGCCCCCCCAGGCTTTGTAGCAGGCTTCCTTGGCGCTGAAGATCAAGGTGGCGGCAACCGGCTGTGCGGCCGCATCCAGCGCCATCAGGTGATCGCGCTCGCGCGCATCAAACAAGCGGGGCCACAAATCCTGCGACACCCCACCCACGTGCTCGGCATCCACACCAATACCGGAAAAGTGCTGTGCCGCGCCCAGCAGGGCCGCGGCATAGCCCCGGGTATGGGTAATGCTGCCGATCATGTCACCGGGCCAAAGCGGCGCCCCGTTTGCCCCCCTGCCTATCACCCAATCGCGGTGCCCCAGTTTTTCCAACGCCGCGCGGGCACAAGCGCGGCCCAAGGCAAATTCGCGCCGCCTTTTTGGCGCGGCCCTTTCCACCAGCGCTTCCTCTGCCGGCAAAAGCGGAACCGGCTGGCCGACATCCTCGAGCTCCGCTCCGAGCAAATCCGGCCCGTGAATGGTCCCCAAAAGCATGATCATACCGGGACCGTTTCGGCGAAGACCTGGAACAACAAGGCGGTGAAACTGTCCTGGTCGGCCGGAGCGACGACATCCTGATAGAAATGCAGCGACACACCTGCCTCACGCTCCATGTCGATCACATGCAGGAACAGAGGCGAGGAACGGCG
>DATBCP010000053.1:0-5929 GCA_036270435.1 Rhizomicrobium sp.
AAATGGCCGTGTCACCGGCATCTTTGCCCGTTCGGGCCTGGGCCCCGATGCGCGGCTGATCCTGTTCCGCGCCCGCGCCGTGATCCTGGCGACCGGCGGGCTGGGCGCGCTGTATGCCGTCACCACCAATCCCCTGGAAGCACGCGGGGAAGGTTTGGGCATGGCGGCCCGCGCCGGCGCCCTGATCGCCGATCCGGAGTTCGTGCAATTTCATCCCACCGCCATCGCCATCGGCCGCGATCCGGCGCCGCTGGCGACCGAAGCCTTGCGCGGCGAAGGCGCGGTACTGGTCAATTCGCGTGGCGAGCGTTTCATGACCGCCCTTCACAAGGATGCGGAACTGGCACCGCGCGACATCGTGGCCCGTGCCATCCATCGCCAGATCGTGTCGGGCGAAAAAGTGTTTCTGGACTGCCGCAGTGCGATCGGCGCCGAATTCCCGCAGCATTTTCCGACCGTCTATGCCGCCTGCCTGTCGGCCGGCATCGATCCGGTGCGCGACAGGATTCCGGTGGCGCCGGCGGCGCATTATCACATGGGCGGGGTTGCGTCGGACGTGCATGGTCGCTCTTCGCTGCCGGGCCTGTGGGTGGTGGGCGAATGCGCCTCAACCGGCCTGCACGGCGCCAACCGGCTTGCCTCCAATTCCCTGCTGGAAGGGCTGATCTTCGGCGCCCGCACTGCCGATGACGTGCGCGGGCAATTGATGGCCGGCGCGATGCGCGGGGTGCCACCCGCGCCCCCGCGTTTCGCCTCGCCGGCGCCGCCCCATGTCTTGCGCGAGGCCATGAGCCGCGACGTGGCGCTGGAGCGCAATGCGCAAGGCCTGCGCGTCGCTTTGGGCGTGATCGGGCGGCTGGAAACACTTACCAGCGAACCCGCCCTGCTCAACATGGCGGCGGCAGCCAAGCTGGTGACGGCGGCGGCGCTGGCGCGCCAGGAGTCGCGCTGCGGCCATTGGCGCACCGATTATCCCGAGACGCAAAAAATTGCCGAGCGCAGTTTCATGACGTTGGCCGATGCGCAGCGCATTGCCGCCGGTGTCGAAATCCAGCCGCGCCGCGCCAGCAAATGAAGATCATATGATATCCGCTTTGCCGTTCACCCGGCCGCCGTCGCAGCTGCTGGTCGAGCCGCAGGTGCGGGCAGCCCTGGAAGAAGATCTGGGCCGCGCCGGTGACATCACCAGCGATCTCACCATTCCCGCCGACAAGCAGGCCATAGCAAGATTGATTGCGCGCAAGCCCGGGCGCATTGCCGGCCTGATCTGTGCCGAGGCCGCATTCCGGCTGGTCGATCCCTCCGTGCGGTTTGACGTCAGCGCGCCAGACGGCTCGGATGTGGCCGCCGGCGCCCTGTTGGCGACGGTCTCGGGCCCCGCCCGCAGCATCCTGACCGCCGAGCGGGTGGCATTGAATTTCCTGGGGCCCCTGTCGGGCACCGCCAGTTTGACGGCCGCCCTGGTCAAAGCGATCGAAGGGACCAACGCGCGCATCGTCTGCACCCGCAAGACCTTGCCGGGATTGCGCGCCTTGCAGAAATATGCGGTGCGCTGCGGCGGCGGCTTCAATCACCGCTTCGGGCTGGATGACGCCGCCATGATCAAGGACAACCATATCCAGGCGGCGGGCGGCATCGCGCCGGCGATCGAACGATTGCGCGCGGGCCTTGGCCATATGGTCAGGATCGAAGTGGAAGTGGACCGGCTGGAGCAGTTGGAAGAAGCCCTGGCGCAAGGCGTCGATACCGTGCTGCTCGACAATATGTCCTTGGACGATTTGCGCCGCGCCGTGGCGCTGGCCTCATCCGTTTCCGGAGGCAAGGCGGTGCTGGAAGCCAGCGGTAATGTCACGCTGCAAACGGTGCGCGCGATTGCGGAGACCGGCGTGGACTATATCAGCTCGGGCGCGATCACCCATTCGGCGCCGAATTTGGATATAGGATTGGATTTTTAGCTAAGTCGCCGCCAAACCCAGCTTGTCATTCCCGCGTAAGCGGGAATCCAACTTGAAACATGTGCCGTCGGATAGAAAGTTGGGTCCCCGCTTTCGCGGGGATGACAATTTTCAGGAATCCCTTGAACGCGGCACACCGCGATAGAAAATATGGTTGCCGATCTGGGTGGTGCGGTCCATGGTCTCGGCCCAGTCCGGCGCTACCGACACGGCGTGATAGTTCAGCGCCCCGCCGGTGGCGTTCTTCAACGCGACCTGGCCGGTCAGGATCTGGGCGGCCAGCGATTCGGCCTGGCGCCATTCTTCCGGACGCTTGGCATGTTTCATCACATTGGCATTGCAGGTGAAGGAGAATTGGCAGCCGGGCTTGTCCTTGCCCTCATAGACCACGGCACAGATGGAATGGCCGTAATTGCCGTGGTTCATGCGGTGGAACACCACTTCGGCCACCGCCTTCTGGCCGCCCTGGCCCTCGCCGCGGGCTTCGTAATACAGCGCTTCCGACAGGCATTTATGCTCCGCCAGAAGCTGGTTCATCACCGCGTCGGTGGCAGGCTTGGCCACCTCGGCCATCTGCACGACAACCGGCTTGGCGGCCACATGGTCCACGATCGGATGATAGGTCAGCGAGGCTCCAATGGCAGCGCTGGCCGTGGCGAGAACGATAGCCATCGCAGCCACTAGTACGCGGTCGGAACGCGAAATCGCGTCGTTGGTAGTCTTGGACATGGGGTAACTCGCTTCGGCTCTAAAAGATTCTTTGGGGTTCGCTTGGTCAATTCGGCTTGGTCAAATTCGCGCTTGCGTTTACTTCTGCCCCTTCGGCTTCTGTTCGCATTTGCTAGTTAATCAGGCTGTGTCGATTGAGCGTGTTTCCTTCAAAGGTTCCGAACAGTTCCCAGCACCGGGAGGACTTGGCTTATGCCCATCCCGGAAACGAATCGTCAATCAATTTTTTTCGGTAACGTGACAGCCCGTCACGCCCGCGCAAAAAAATCCAAGGATTCCGGGACGTTTACTTTGGCGCGTTAAACATCACCGCGACTTTTTTTCAGCGCCGCCTGCGCCGCAGCAAGCCGGGCCACCGGCACGCGGAAGGGAGAGCAGGAAACATAGTCGAGTCCCGACTCATGACAGAAGCGGATGGAATCAGGATCTCCGCCATGCTCGCCGCAGATGCCTAACTTAAGTTTATCGCGGGTCGCGCGCCCTCGTTCCGCCGCAATTCTCACAAGTTCACCGACACCTTCGGTGTCGAGCGACACAAAGGGATCGCGCGCGATCACGCCTTTGCTGAGATAATCATTCAAGAACATGCCCGCGTCATCACGCGATACGCCCAAGGTCGTCTGGGTGAGATCGTTGGTGCCGAAGGAAAAGAATTGCGCGGTTTCGGCGATCTCGCCGGCGCGCAATGCGGCACGCGGCAGCTCGATCATCGTTCCGATCATATATTCCGGGACTTTTCCGCGTTCGCGTTTGATCGCCGCCGCGACATGGGCGATGCGCGCGGCCAGCCGGTCCAGCTCGGATTTGAACGCCACCAGCGGGATCATGATTTCCAGCAGCACGGGCGCGCCGCCCTGCTCCTCGACATTCAGCGCCGCCTCCAGAATGGCGCGGGCCTGCATCTCGTAGATTTCCGGGTAGGTGATGCCCAGCCGGCAGCCGCGATGGCCAAGCATGGGATTGGCTTCGTGCAAAGCGATGGCGCGGGCGCGCAGTTTTTGCGCCGAGGTGCCGGCTGCGGCTGCGACTTCCGCGAATTCCTCTTCCTTTTGCGGCAGGAATTCGTGCAGCGGCGGATCGAGCAGGCGTATGGTCACCGGCAGTCCCGCCATCTCCTTGAAGATGGCTTCGAAATCGCCGCGCTGCATCGGAAGCAATTTGGCGAGCGCGGCTTTGCGCTCGGCTTCCGCATCCGCGAGAATCATCTGGCGCACCGCAATAATCCGGTCGGCTTCGAAGAACATATGCTCGGTGCGGCACAATCCGATGCCTTCGGCGCCGAACTTGCGCGCGGTGGCGGCATCGGCTGGCGTGTCGGCATTGGTGCGCACTTTCAATTGGCGCATCTCATCGGCCCATTGCATCAAGGTGCCGAAATCCCCGGTCAATTCGGGTTGTCGCAAACCGACCTTGCCCTTGAACACCAGGCCCGCCGCGCCATCGATGGTAATGACGTCGCCGCGGCGGATGGTGACATTGCCGGCCGTCATCTCGCCCCGCCCCGCATCGATCTTGAGCATGCCGGCGCCGGAGACGCAGGGCCGGCCCATGCCGCGCGCCACCACGGCGGCATGGCTGGTCATGCCGCCCCGCGCGGTGAGAATACCCCTGGCGGCATGCATGCCATGGATGTCTTCCGGGCTGGTTTCGGTGCGCACCAGGATCACGTCGCGGTGATCGGCCGCCAGTTTTTCGGCCTCCTCGGCGGTGAAGGCGACTTCGCCGGTGGCCGCGCCGGGAGAGGCACCCAGGCCGGCCGCGATCTGCTCGCGGGGCGCGTTGGGGTCGAGGGTGGGGTGCAGGAGCTGGTTGAGCGCTTCCGGCTCCACGCGGGTGACGGCGGTTTTCTTGTCGATCAGGCCCTCGCCCACCATGTCGACGGCGGCTTTGAGCGCGGCTTCCGCCGTGCGCTTGCCGGCGCGGGTCTGGAGCATGAAGAGCTTGCCCTCCTGCACCGTGAATTCCACGTCCTGCATGTCGCGGTAATGCTGTTCCAGCCGCTCGCCGATGGCCTTCAATTCGGCGAAGGCCTGGGGCATCGCCTCTTCCATGCTGGCCTTCTTGCCGCCCTGGCGGTCGCGCACGATCTTCGAAATGGGCTGCGGTGTGCGGATGCCCGCCACCACGTCTTCACCCTGGGCGTTGATGAGAAATTCGCCATAGAGCAGCTTTTCGCCGGTGGCGGGATCGCGGGTGAAAGCGACGCCGGTGGCCGAGGTCTCACCGCGATTGCCGAACACCATGGCCTGGACGCTGACGGCGGTGCCCCAGTCTTCCGGGATATTGTGCAGCTTGCGATAGGTGTTGGCGCGCGGGCTATGCCAGCTGCCGAACACCGCCCCGATGGCGCCCCAAAGCTGCTCCTGCACGTCCTCCGGAAACGGCTTGCCCAATTCCTTCTTGACCCGTGCCTTGTACAGCTCGGCGATGCGCTTCAGGTCTTCGGCGTCCAGTTCGGTGTCCAGTTCGACGCCCTTCTGGTCCTTTTCGTCGTCCAGGATCTCCTCGAAGGCGGCATGGTCCACGCCCAGCACCACATCCGAATACATCTGGATGAAGCGGCGGTAGCTGTCATAGGCAAAGCGTTCGTCGCCGGTCAGCCGGGCCAGGCCGGCGGTGGTGGCGGCGTTGAGCCCCAGATTCAGCACCGTATCCATCATGCCGGGCATGGACACCCGCGCGCCCGAGCGCACGCTGATCAGCAGCGGCTTGTCGGGATCGCCGAAATTGCCCTTGGCCTGATAGCCGACCTCGCGCAGGGTGGTGGCGACCTGTTCCTTGAGGTCCGGCGGATAGCTCTGGTTGTTGGCGTAATAGTAGGTGCAGACTTCGGTGGTGACGGTGAGGCCCGGCGGCACCGGCAGGCCCAGATTGCTCATCTCGGCCAGGTTGGCACCCTTGCCCCCCAACAGGTTGCGCATCTCGGCTTTGCCTTCCGCCTTGCCGTCACCGAATGCGTAGACCCACTTCATGAGAACCTCGTCATGGCCGGGCAGCGAGCGTAGCAGTTCGTAGCGTCAGCGTACGAACGACCCGGCCACCCATGTTTATCCCAATACCCAACGACTGCCTGCGACCAACATACTTGTCATGGCCCACGAATGCGGGCCGCCCAGATGACGTTGCCACTGACCCCGACTTTGTTCGCAGATCGTCTTGCCACATCGCAATTGTATCACCTGGATGGCCCACACTCCGGTGGGCCATGACACCTAGAACTAACCTTCTATTTTCGAAAAATCGGC
>DATBCP010000054.1:0-16110 GCA_036270435.1 Rhizomicrobium sp.
GGAAGTCGAGGCCGTCTGCCGGGCTGCCATCAAGGATATCGGCTATGCGCAGGACGGCTTCCATTGGGAAAAGGCCCAGGTGGAAGTGCTGCTTCATGCCCAGTCGCCCCACATCGCCCAAGGCGTGGACGCCAGCGGCAACAAGGATGAAGGCGCGGGCGACCAGGGCATCATGTTCGGCTATGCCTGTCGCGAGACGCCGGCCCTGATGCCGGCACCCCTGTTCTACAGCCACAAGATTCTCGAGCGGCTGGCGCAGGTGCGCAAATCCGCCCAGGAGCCGACGCTGCTGCCGGACGCCAAGTCCCAGGTGACCTTGCGCTATGCGGGCGGCAAGCCGGTGGAGGCGACCCAGATCGTGCTCTCCACCCAGCATGCGCATGAAAGCCAGACCAGCGATGATATCCGCAAGATCGTGGAACCCTACATCCGCGAAGTGCTGCCGGCCGCCTGGATCAACGACAAGACCGTCTGGCACATCAATCCCACCGGCGCCTTTGTGATCGGCGGTCCCGATGGCGATTGCGGCCTCACCGGCCGCAAGATCATCGTGGACACCTATGGCGGTGCGGCCCCCCATGGCGGCGGCGCCTTCAGCGGCAAGGACTCCACCAAGGTGGATCGTTCCGCCGCTTATGCTGCGCGTTATTTGGCCAAGAATGTGGTGGCGTCCGGTGTCGCCGACCGCTGCACCATTCAGCTGTCTTATGCGATTGGCGTCGCCGAGCCGCTGAGCGTCTATGTCGATCTCCATGGCACCGGCAAGGTGGACGAGGCCAGGCTGGAAAAGCTGTTGCCCCAGATCATGAACTTGAAGCCGCGCGGCATCCGCCAGCATCTGGATCTCAACAAGCCGATCTTCGCCCGCACGGCGGCCTATGGTCACTTCGGCCGCGAGCCGGATGCGGATGGCGGCTTCTCCTGGGAGAAGACCGACCTCGCCGATCAGATCAAATCGGCTGTTTAATTTTTGCCCCCCTCTGTCGCAGCTCGGGTCAGCAATGCTGACACCTCGCTGCGACATCTCCCCCCGCAGGTGCTTCGCAAGCGGGGGGAGAAAGCTGGCGGATGCGGATTGTCGCTCCGCGGAATGCGTCGCTCGAGATTCCTGGATCGGTGCGGGCGATCATGTCTGATGAAGGCCCCAATCCCGATCGCAATCGCCGGAAGCTTTATGGGCGCCGTAAGGGTCCGAAGCTCTCGGCGCGGCAGTCGGAACTGCGCCGAACACTGTTAGGCGAGCTGGCCTACGATCTCGCCAAGGAGCCAATAAGCCAGTTCCCGAACGGTGTTCGGGAGGTGTGGCTCGAGGTTGGTTTTGGGGCTGGCGAGCATCTGGTATGGCAGGCCCGGCAGAATCCGCAGATTGGCCTGATCGGTGCCGAGCCCTATGAGATGGGCGTTGCCAAGCTATTGACAAAGCTTGAAGAAATAAATCTGAACAATGTTCGGATTTATGAAGGCGACGGCCGGGACATCCTCGAAAAGCTGCCGGACCAAAGCCTGGGCCGCTTCTTTCTTCTATTCCCCGACCCCTGGCCCAAGACCCGGCACCATAAGCGGCGCTTTTTGCAGATGGAGATGCTGGACCAGTTGGCGCGGGTGTTGAAGCCTTCGGGCGAACTGCGCTTTGCCACCGACGACAAGTCCTATTTGCCTTATGCCCTGGAGCGGCTGATGGCCCATTCGGCCTTTGAATGGCTGGCGCAAAGGCCATCGGACTGGAAAAGCCGCCCCGCCGACTGGCCGCCCACCCGTTACGAGACCAAGGCGATCAAGGGCCCGCCAACTTTTTTGCGCTTTACCAGACATGCGGGAACTTCGCATTCGGACGCCGCAAGCGATAAAAAAGCGTCATGAGCGCCATGAAAAAGAAAGAGGAAAAATCACCGATTTTCGGTACCGCCCTGGGTGATCTGGGCGTGGTGGTGATTGCCGCGCTCTGCACCATCACCTTGTTCCTGATCCTGTTTTCGCCTTCGCCATTCGAAAGGTTGGAAAAGGCCCAGGCCCGGCAGGCAAGGGAAAAAGCCCATCAGGCCGAGGTCGAACGCCAGAAGCGGATCGATGCGGCGATGGCCACCGGCGAGGTCAGCGTTGGCATCATGCCGAAGAGACATTAACCGCGTTCCAGCCTTGAAATTATGGCGCTCTAGGCGTAGATAGCCGCCATCCCGAACAACAAGAACAAGTTGTGTGGCGGTCGCAAGGCCGCCGCGGGGAGAAGGCTTTTGCAACTGAGGCTCAATGGTCGTCACGGCCGCATCGCATCTGGAACCGGTTTTCGAACCCGTCATTGAAAAAGCGGGGTTCAAACTGGTGCGCCTGCGCGTCATGGGCGGCGCCACCAAGACCTTGCAGGTGATGGCCGAACGCCCCGACGGCAGCATGGATGTGGAAGGCTGCACCACGCTTTCGCACGTCCTGCTGGATTTCATCGAAACGGAAGACCCCATCGAGGGCGATTACGAGTTGGAGGTTTCTTCTCCGGGCATCGACCGGCCGCTCACCCGGCTGATGGATTTTTCCCGCTGGGCCGGCCATGAGGCCAAGATCGAACTCACCCTGCCCATTGAAGGCCGCAAACGCTTTCGCGGCACCTTGCTGGGACTTGAGGGTTCGGACGTCATGATCCGTGCCGATAACAGCGACATCAAATTTCCGTTTCGCGCCGTCGCCAATGCGAAACTCGTACTCACCGACAAGCTCATCAACCAGGATTTAAAGGCTCGCAACAGAGCCTAACCAGGAGAAGACCATGGCAAGCACAGTGGCCGCCAACCGGCTCGAACTTTTGCAGATCGCCGACGCCGTCGCGCGTGACAAATCCATCGACAAGCAGGTCGTGCTGACCGCGATGGAAGAGGCGATGCAGCGCGCCGCCAAGGCCCATTACGGCACCGAAAACGACATCAAGGTCGATATCGACCCCAAGACGGGCGAGACCCATGTCTCGCGCTATCTCCATGTCGTGGAGATCGTGGAGAATGACAAGACCGAGATCAGCCTCACGGATGCCCGGCGCCGCAATCCCGACGCCCAGATCGGCGACATCATCGCCGAGACCCTGCCCCCGGTGGATTTCAACCGCATCAACGCCCAGAACGCCAAGCAGGTGATCGTGCAAAAGGTGCGCGATGCCGAGCGCGAGCGCCAGTATGACGAATACAAGGACCGCATCGGCGAAGTGGTGCATGGCGTGGTCAAGCGCAGCGAATTCGGCTCGGTGGTGGTGGACCTCGGCAAGGCCGAAGGTGTGGTGCGCCGCGACGAGATGATCCCGCGCGAATCCTTCCGCGCCGGCGACCGCATCCGCGCCTATATCTATGACGTGCGCCGCGAGGCGCGGGGTCCGCAGATTTTCCTGTCGCGTTCCCATCCCCAATTCATGGTCCGGCTGTTCGCCCAGGAAGTGCCGGAAATCTATGACGGCGTGATCGAGATCCGCGCCGTGGCGCGCGATCCCGGCTCCCGCGCCAAGATCGCGGTGATCAGCAAGGATTCCTCCATCGATCCGGTCGGTGCCTGCGTCGGTATGCGCGGCGTGCGCGTCCAGGCGGTGGTGCAGGAACTGCAAGGCGAACGCATCGACATCATCCCATGGAATCCCGATCCGGCGACCTTCATCGTCAATGCCCTGGCACCGGCCGAAGTCACCAAGGTGGTGCTGGACGAAGATACCCATCGCGTCGAAGTGGTGGTGCCGGATGAGCAGCTGTCGCTGGGCATCGGCCGCCGCGGCCAGAATGTCCGCCTGGCGTCCCAGCTGACCAGCTGGCAGATCGACATTCTCACGGAAGCCGAGGAATCCGAGCGCCGCCAGAAGGAATTCGCCCAGCGCACCCAGCTGTTCATGGAATCGCTGGACGTGGACGAGACGGTGGCTCAGCTGCTGGCCTCGGAAGGCTTCGCCACGATTGAAGACGTGGCCTATGTCGAACTGAACGAACTGGCCTCGATCGAGGCCTTCGACGAGGAAACCGCGCAGGAACTGCAAAGCCGGGCCCTGGAATTCATCGAAGCGCGCAACAAGGAAATGGACGACAAGCGCCTGGCGCTGGGCGTCGCCGACGAGGTGCTGGAGGTGGAAGGCGTCACCCCCGCCATGGCGGTCGCGTTGGGCGAGCACGAAATCAAGAGCCTGGAAGACCTGGCCGGTTGCGCCACCGACGACCTGATCGGTTATTACGAAACCAGCAAGGACTCCGGCGGGAAGACGGAGCGCACGCGCGTTCCCGGCGCCCTGGACGGTTTCAATCTCAGCAGCGACGACGCCAGCGCCATCATCATGAAGGCGCGTGTCAAGGCGGGCTGGATCGAGGCTCCGGTGGAGGAGCCGGCGGAAGACAGCGAAGGTGAGGAGCCCGCCGAGGCCTGATGATAGAAGTGGCGCACAAAATGGAAGAGACGGAACCCGGCTCGCGCGAGCGGCGGGACATCGTGTCGGGCGAAATCATGCCCGACAGCCGTCTTGTGCGTTTTGTCGCCGATCCGCACGGCAATGTGGTTCCCGATGTCGCGGCCAAGCTGCCGGGACGCGGGCTGTGGGTGGAAGCCTCCAAAGACGCCGTCAACAAAGCGGTGGAGAAGAAGCTGTTCTCCCGGGCCGCCAAAGCACAGGTCAGCGCCGCGGCCGACCTGCCGGCCCGCGCCGAAAAGGCGCTGGTGACGCGCATGCTGGGCGATCTGGGGATCGCGCGGCGTGCAGGCAGCCTGGTGCTGGGGTTCGACAATGTGCTGCGCGCGCTGGAAGGAGCCAAGCCGCCCAAAGTGCTGATCGAGGCCTTTGACGGTTCCCCCGATGGCAAGCGCAAATTGTATGCCGCCGCCCACCGGCTGGAACTGGATTGCGTGGTGATCGAAAGCCTGACCCGCGCCGAATTGGGCTTGGCGCTGGGACGCGAGAATGTGATACATGCCGCCGTCCAGCCGGGCGGTTTTGCGGAACGTCTGATCTTTGATGCGGAACGCCTTTTGGGCTTCCGCGCCAGATCCTCAAAAGACCAGCCTTCAATACCTTCAACCCGTTCTGGCACTGAAAGAGATTCATGAGCGATACCGACGAAACCAAGCGCCCGGCCAAAACGCTGTCGCTGAAGAAGACGGAGACCTCCACCGTCAAGCAAAGCTTCAGCCATGGCCGCACCAAGGCGGTGGTGGTGGAAAAGAAACGTTCCGCCGCGCCGCCGCCGGTTGCCGCCAAGCCTGCTGCCAAGCCTGCCGAAAAGCCCGCCGAAAAAGCGGCCGCGCCCGCCCCCGGCACTCCCGCCGCCAAGCCGGGCGCCCAGCCGGTGCGCGGTGTGGTGCTGCGCCAGCTTTCGGACGAGGAAAAGGCCCGCCGCGCTGCCGCGCTGGCCGATGCCCGGGTGTCCGACAGCGAGGCCCGGCGCCTGGCCGAGCAGGAAGCCGAACGCAAGGCACGCGAGGAAGAACAGCTCACGGCTGAGCGCATTGCCGCCGAAAAGCGCAAGGTGGAAGAAGATGCCCGCAAGGCTGCCGACGAATCGGCCAAGAAGCGCGCCGAGCAGGAAGCCGCCCGCCGCCAGGAAGCCGCCGCCAAGACCGGCGAGCCTGCGCCGGTCGAGACCGCCCGCCGCCGGCTGGAGAATGAGGAAGAAGATGAGGGCGGTGGCAAGAAAGGCGGTCCCGGCAAGCCCGGCGCGCCCAAGACACCGGCGCCCAAGAAGGCCGAAGGCGAACGCCGCCGCGGCAAGCTGACCGTCACCCGCGCTTTGTCCGATGATGACGAGCGGGTGCGTTCGGTCGCCTCCTATCGGCGCCATTTGCAGCGCGTCAACAAGGGCCACCAGCAGCAGCCCGCCGGTCCCGCCGGTCCGCGCGACATCATCGTTCCGGAAACCATCACCGTGTCCGATCTGGCCAACCGCATGGCGCGGCGTACCGTCGACGTCATCAAGGTCTTGATGAAGAACGGCATGATGGCGACCCCCGCAGACGTGATCGACGCCGACACCGCCGAACTGGTGGCGGCGGAGTATGGCCATGTCGTCAAGCGGGTGGCGGAATCCGACGTGCTGGAAGGCTTGACCGGCGCCAAGGATGAGGATGCCAATCTCCAGCCGCGCCCGCCGGTCGTCACCGTCATGGGCCATGTCGACCATGGCAAGACCTCGCTGCTGGATGCCATGCGCAAGACCGATGTGGCCGCGGGCGAAGCGGGCGGGATCACCCAGCATATCGGCGCCTATCAGGTGAACCTGCGATCCGGCAACAAAATCACCTTCCTGGATACGCCCGGCCATGCCGCTTTCACCCAGATGCGCGCCCGTGGCGCCAAGGTCACCGATCTGGTGGTCCTGGTGGTGGCGGCCGATGATGGGGTGATGCCCCAGACGGTGGAAGCGATCGCCCATGCCAAGGCCGCGAACGTGCCGATCATCGTGGCCGTCAACAAGATCGACAAAGGCGACGCCAATCCCACCAGGGTGAAGACAGAACTTCTGCAGCACGAAATCCAGGTCGAAGACATGGGCGGCGAAGTGCAGGTGGTGGAAGTTTCCGCCACCAAGGGCATCAATCTCGACAAGCTGGAAGAAGCCGTCATGCTCCAGGCCGAAATCCTGGACCTCAAGGCCAATCCCGACCGCCCCGCCGAGGGCGCGGTGGTGGAAGCCAAGCTGGACAAGGGCCGCGGTCCTGTCGCCACCGTGCTGGTACAGCGCGGCACCTTGAAGGTGGGCGATATCGTGGTGGCCGGCGCGGAATGGGGCCGGGTGCGCCTGCTCGCCAACGAGCGCGGCGAAACCGTGCAATTCGCCGGGCCTTCCACACCCATCGAAGTACTGGGCCTGTCAGCGCCGCCGGAAGCGGGCGACGAGATGGTGGTGGTGGATTCCGAGGCACGTGCCCGTGAAGTGGCGGAATACCGCGCCCGCAAGCGCCGCGAACAGCGCCAAGCCACGTCCTCGCGGCAGACGCTTGATCAATTGCTGCAGACCCGCGAAGCCGGCGAAAAGCGCCTATTGCCGCTGGTGCTCAAGACCGATGTCCAGGGCTCCAGCGAAGCCATCCAGGGCGCGCTGGCCAAGTTGGGCACCAACGAAGTTGGCGCCCAGATCCTGCAGTCGGGCGTGGGCGGCATCACCGAAAGCGACGTGATCCTGGCGCATGCCAGCGGAGCGGCGGTGATCGGCTTCAATGTCCGCGCCAACAATATGGCGCGCGACCGCGCCAAGCGCGAAGGCGTGGAGATCCGCTATTACAACATCATCTACAACCTGGTGGATGACGTGAAGGCGGCGCTGTCGGGCCTGTTGACGCCGGAGACTCGCGAGAAGTTCCTGGGCAATGCCGAGATCCTGGAAGTGTTCAATATCTCCAAGGTCGGCAAGGTCGCCGGCTGCCGGGTGACGGAAGGCTCGGTGAAGCGCGGCGCCAAGGTACGGTTGATCCGCGACAATGTCGTGATCCACGAAGGCGAGCTGTCCACCCTGAAACGGTTCAAGGACGAAGTGCGCGAGGTCCAGGTCGGCCAGGAATGCGGCATGGCGTTTGCGAATTACCAGGATATGCAGAAGGGCGACGTCATCGAATGTTTCGACGTCGAAACCATTCAGCGCGCCCTGGGCTGACACGTCAGGGGTAACGAACCTCTGCCAAGGTTGGGGCTTTGACCAGCATGCAAAGCGGGCCTTTGGATATTGCCGCCACCTTGAGCGCGGTGGAAGCCGCGCTGTGGGCGGCCGACCTGCCCAAGGCGATGGGGATCAGCGATGATGCGGTTGCCCGCGGCGCCGCGCATCCCACCCTGCTGGGCCTGGCGGGATTGAAGCGCCTCCATGCCGGCGACAACCAGGGTGCGCTGCCGCTTCTGCTAAAGGCGCGCGAGCAGACGCCGCGCCATGTCGATCTTCTCTACGCCCTGGGCGAGTGCTTTTCGCGGCTGGAGCGGCCGCGCGAGGCGGTGGAAACATTCGCTGCGGCGTTGGAGATCGCCCCCGAAGCGCGATTGCATTTCGCCCGGGCCCTGGCGTTGGAGGATTTGCGCGAGTTGGACGCGGCACGGCACGCGCTGGAGCAGGTGGTCAAGCTCGACCCCGCCCATGCCGAGGCGCTGGGACGGCTGGCATTTCTGGCCGTGCAACGGGGCGAGGCAACGGCCGCGGGCGCGTTGGCGGCGCGGGCCTTGGCGATCGATCCCCAGCACGCCACCGCGCGCATCGCGTCCGCCCATTCCGCCTTGGAGCAAAAGGAGATGGCGCGCGCCGAGCAGCAGGTTTCGGCCCTGGTGCGGGACCCAAGGCTGGGGCCGGTGAATCGCGCCTATGCCTTGAGCCTGGCGGGCGACATATTGGATGCGCAGGACCGCATTCCCGAAGCTTTCGCGGCCTATGCCTCTTCCAAGGCCGTGCAGCGCGATGCCTTTGCGCCGCAGATGGCCGGTGTGGAGAGTGTCGTCCAGCGCGAGATGCGGCTGGCGGACTATTTCCGGGGCGCCGATGCGGCGCCCTGGCGCCTGTCGTCAAAGGCGCAAGCGCGCACGCATGTCTTTCTGGTGGGTTTTCCGCGTTCCGGCACCACGTTGCTGGAACAAGTCCTGGCGGGCCATCCCGATGTCACCGCGATGGAAGAGCGCACCTGCCTGATGGATTCGGCGGCCGAATTTTTCGGCTCCAATGCCGATCTGGACCGGCTGGCGGCTTTGCCGGACGAAGCGCTCGCGCCCTGGCGCGAGGCCTATTGGAAGCGGGTGGCCGAAGCGGGAATTGCGCCCGAGACTTCGGTTTTCCTCGACAAGATGCCGCTCAATGCGGTGTTCCTGCCGCTGATCGCCAAGCTGTTTCCGCAAGCCAAAATACTTTTCGCGCTGCGCGATCCGCGCGATGTGGTGCTGTCCTGCTTTCGCCGCCGCTTCGCCATGAATGCCGGGATGTATGAATTCACCGGCCTGGAGACCACGGCCGCCTATTACGGCGCGGTGATGCGGTTGATGGAGATCTATCGCCGGAAGCTGGCGGTCGAACTCCTGGAAACGCGGCACGAAAGCCTGGTGGCGGATTTTGATACCGAAGCCCGGCGGGTGTGCGATTTCCTGGGCCTGGATTTTCGTGATGAGATGCATGGCTTTGCCCACCGCGCCCAGGGACAGAATATCGACACGCCCTCCAGCCCCCAGCTGGCGCGCGGACTATCCGCCCAAGGGTTGGATCAATGGCGGCGCTACGCCGCGCAACTCGAACCCGTCCTTCCCTCGCTTGCGCCCTTTGTGACGCAGTTCGGTTATCCGGAGACTTGAAGCATGCGTCCTTCCCATCCGCGGCGCTCGGCGCGCCAAGCCCGCCGCGACCATTCCAACGGCCCTACCCAGCGCCAGCTTCGGGTGGGCGAAATGCTGCGCCATGCCTTGGCGGAGGTGTTGCGCGAGAATGAAATCCGCGACAGCGAGCTGGAAGGCGTGTCGGTGACCATCACCCAGGTCAAGCCGTCGCCCGATATGCGCTATGCCACGGTGTTTTGCGAACCCTTGGGCGGCCAGAACGCCAAGGCCATTGTCGCGGCCCTTAACCGCCACAAGGGATTTTTGCGCGGCGAGATGGGTCATCGCATCACCATGAAGTTCACCCCCGAACTGCGCTTTGTCGAAGATGAGTCTTTTGCCGAAGCTCAGAAAATAGAGACAATTCTCAAGTCGCCGGAAGTGCAGCGCGATCTGGCCGCTAGCGACGACGGCGAAGAAGACGAAGACTGATGGGAAGGCTTTTATCGATTAACCCCCCTCTGTCGCAGCTCAGGTTTGCGTTGCGCAAACACTTCGCTGCGACATCTCCCCCCACTCGTCGCTTCGCTCGCGGGGGGAGAAAGCTGGCGGATGCTGAAGGTCGCGCCGCGATGTGCGGCGCTCGAGTTCTAATTCAGGTGGTCAATGGGCCGGCGTAGGAAGGGTGCTCCGGTCCATGGATGGGTTATTCTCGATAAGCCCCAGGGCATGACCTCGACCCAGGCGGTGGCGGCGGTGCGGCGCATCTTCAATGCCCAAAAGGCAGGTCACGCCGGCACGCTCGATCCCCTGGCGACCGGTATTCTGGCCATTGCGCTCGGCGAGGCGACCAAGACCGTCCCCTATGCCATGGATGCCGAAAAGACGTATCGCTTCACCGCCACATGGGGCGAAAGCCGCGACAGCGATGATGCCGAAGGTGAAGTGACCGGCACCTGTGACAAGCGCCCCAGCCGGGAAGAGATCGAAGCGGCTTTGCCGCGGTTCACCGGACCGCTCAGCCAGACCCCGCCGGCCTATTCCGCCATAAAGGTTTCGGGCGAGCGGGCCTATGACCTGGCCCGGGACGGGGAGGCGGTTGTGCTGGAACCCCGTCAGGTCGAGGTGCATGAGGCCCGGTTGCTGGACGCCCAGACCAACCAGGCCGAGTTCGAAATCCGTTGTGGCAAAGGGACTTACGTCCGATCCTGGGTGCGGGATATCGCCCTGGCTTTGGGCACTTTGGGCTATGTCAGCGCCTTGCGCCGAACCGGCCTGGGCTCCTGGGCGGAAAAAGACGCGGTTGGGCTGGATACCCTGACCCCTTTTATGCATAGTCCCGCCGCTTTTGGGTATTTGAGACCCCTTGCGACTGCGCTGGACGGCATCCCGGCGTTGGCCGTTTCGGGCCCCGATACGGTTCGCATCCGATCCGGCAACCCCATCCTCATCCGCGCGAATTTGTTCGCCCGCATGAAGGAGGGATTCGGCGAGGGCGAGCTCCCCGGACAGACCGTCTACCTCAAGGATGAGGAGGGTTCGCCCGTGGCATTGGCCGAAATCGCCGAAGGAGAACTTCGCCCGTTTCGCGTCTTCAACTTCTCAAACACACCCTGAAAGGGCGATGACCGATGATTACCCCTGAACGCAAGAAACAGCTGATCGCCGAATATGCGACCGGCAATAATGACTCCGGTTCGCCGGAAGTGCAGATCGCGATCCTGTCGGAACGCATCTCCAACCTCACCGAACACTTCAAGACCCATGTCAAGGACAACCATTCCCGCCGCGGCATGATCAAGCTGGTGTCCCAGCGCCGTGGGCTGCTGGACTATGTCAAGGCCAGGGATACCAAGCGTTACGAAACCATCATCTCCAAGCTGGGTCTGCGCCGCTGATCTCGGGAAAAACAGAATGGGCAACGGTTGGTGCAAATGTGTGCCAGCCGTTGCTTTGCTTTTCGGGGGATGAGCTTCCGAACAAGCCGGCTCCATAGGGGAGCCACGGGAGCTCTCGCGCACCGCGCGGAGCGACCCAAGAGAAGGCTTGGCGCAATACGGCGTCAGGCGATGACGAAAGAAACCAACATGTTCAACGTACAAAAAGAAAGCTTTGACTGGGGCGGGCGCACGTTCACCCTGGAAACCGGCAAGATCGCGCGCCAGGCGGACGGCGCGGTGCTGGCCACCTATGGCGAAACCGTCGTCCTGGCCACGGTGGTCGGCGCGGCTGCCGCGAAAGAGGGCCAGGATTTCTTTCCCCTCACCGTGAATTACCAGGAACGCTATTACGCCGCCGGCAAGATCCCGGGCGGCTATTTCAAGCGCGAACGCGCGCCCACCGAGCGCGAGACTTTGACCTCGCGCCTGATCGACCGTCCCATTCGTCCGCTGTTTGCCGACGGTTTCAAGAACGAGACGTTGGTGGTGGCGCAGGTTCTCTCCCACGACCTGGAGAATGATCCCGATATCGTCGCCATGGTGGCGGTGTCGGCGGCGCTGACCATTTCCGGCCTGCCGTTCCTGGGCCCCATCGGGGCTGCGCGCGTCGGCTATATCAACGGCGAATATGTCCTCAATCCCAACATCGACAGCTATCCGGAGTCCAAGCTGGACCTGGTGGTCGCAGGAACCCAGGACGCGGTGATGATGGTGGAATCCGAGGCCCAGGAACTCAGCGAAGAGGTGATGCTGGGCGCGGTGGTGTTCGGCCATCAGCAGATGCAGGCCGCCATCGATGCCATCATCCGCCTGGCGGAAAAGGCTGCCAAGGACCCACGGCCCTTGCCGGAAGACACCACCGGTCCGGTGCGCGAGCGCCTGAAGGTCGCCGCCAGCGCGGAATTGGGCAAGGCGTTCCAGATCGCCGACAAACATGCCCGGCGCGATGCCATCGCCGCGGTGCGCAAAACCTTTGCCGAGACGTTTGTGGGCGAAGGCGAGAACCAGGTTGCCGCCAACACCTATTCCAGCCTGATGCATGATGTGGAAGCCCATGTCATGCGCAGCGCCGTGCTGGACACCAAGAAGCGCGTCGATGGCCGCGACTTGATCACGGTGCGCCCGATCGTGGCGGAAGTGGGCGTACTTCCCCGCACCCATGGCTCGGCGCTGTTCACCCGCGGCGAGACCCAGGCGATCGTTGTCGCCACCTTGGGCACCGCCGAGGACGAGCAGTTCATCGATGGGCTGACCGGCACGGGCAAGGAAACCTTCATGCTGCACTACAACTTCCCGCCCTATTCGGTGGGCGAAGTGGGCCGCATGGGCTCGCCCGGCCGGCGTGAGATCGGCCATGGCAAGCTGGCCTGGCGCGCCATCCATCCCATGCTGCCCAAGGCCGAGGAGTTCCCCTACACCATCCGCGTCGTGTCGGAGATCACCGAATCCAACGGTTCTTCCTCGATGGCGACGGTGTGCGGCACCTCGCTGGCGCTGATGGATGCGGGCGTCCCGATCAAGAAGCCCACCGCCGGTATCGCCATGGGCCTGATCCTGGAAGGCGACCGCTATGTCGTCCTGTCCGACATCCTGGGTGACGAAGATCACCTGGGCGACATGGACTTCAAGGTGGCGGGAACCGAAGACGGCGTCACCTCGCTGCAGATGGACATCAAGATCGCCGGCATCACCGAGGAGATCATGAAGGTCGCCCTGGGCCAGGCCAAGGGCGGACGCCTGCACATCCTTGAGGAGATGAACAAGGCGATCACCGGCGCCCGCGCCGAGTTGGGCGAACATGCCCCGCGCATCGAGCAGATCAAGATTCCGGTGGACAAGATCCGCGACGTGATCGGCACCGGCGGCAAGGTGATCCGCGAGATCGTGGAAAAGACCGGCGCCAAGATCAATGTCGAGGATGACGGCACCGTGAAGGTCGCGTCCGCCGATGGCGAGTCCATCCGCGCCGCCATCAAATGGATCCGCGGCCTGACGGCGGAGCCGGAAGTGGGCCAGATCTATGACGGCAAGATCGTCAAGGTGATGGACTTCGGCGCCTTTGTGAACTTCTTCGGGCCCAAGGATGGGTTGGTCCATGTCAGCGAGCTGGCTGCCGGCCGGGTCGCCAAGCCGTCGGACGTGGTCAAGGAAGGCCAGGCCGTCAAGGTCAAGCTGCTGGGCTTTGACGATCGCGGCAAGGTGCGCCTGTCGATGAAGCAGGTGGACCAGGTCACGGGCGAGGATATCAGCAGGAAGAAGGCGGACGCCCAGGCCGAGGCGCCCCAGGCCTGACATCTTCGCAACTGCGTACAAACAGCGCCCATGGAGCGAAAGCTTTGTGGGCGCTTTTGTCTCTGCTATCCCTGGAATTCCAAGTGGTTAGCACCAACGCCCGTTCTTGTGAGAAGGCCATGCGCAGGCTATTGCTCTGTCATGGCCGTTTTCATGCGTCTCATCAGCCTGATCCTGATCGTGGCCGCGCTCTTGTTTTTGGGCGCGGATGCGGTGAGCTCGCTGGAGCGCGGTGGTGAATTGACCGTGCGCAGCCTGGACATGGTCTGGGGCATGGTTGGGCCACATAGTTTGCAGGCGTTCAAGAGCTGGGTGCAGAACCATGCCGCCGGCGTGGCGCAGGGGGTTTATTCCTCGCTGGCTTTGCCCGCCTGGGCGGGGACGGGCGTGTTGGGTGTTATACTCGCTTTTGTCTTCGGGCGCCGTCACGGGCCTGAGTAGGCGCGTTCTTTTGCGCCGTGGGTTCGTCGCGCCATCGCTCATGTACTTCTTGTACACATCGCTCGGCGCTCCTGCCCACGTCGCAAAATCGACGCGCCTAAGAGTGGCGCTATCTATCGATTTCCACCCGGCACCCATAACACATCCCCCATGCCGTCCTTGTTGGCGGTGCGTGCCAGCACGAACAGGTGGTCGGAGAGACGATTTATGTAATGCAGCGCCGCCGGGTTGATCTTGTCCTTCTGCGCCAATGCCACCATCGCGATCTCGGCCCGCCGGGCGATGGTCCGAGCCAGGTGCAGCCGCGCCGCCAGCGCCGTGCCGCCAGGCAGGATAAAGGAGGTCAGCGGCTCCAACGTCTCGTTCATGGCGTCGATTTCGCGCTCCAGCCGCTCGACCTGCGCTTCAACAATCCGCAGCCGTCCTTCCGCCTTGCGCCCGTCCTCCGGCACGCTGAGATCGGCGCCCAGGTCGAACAAGTCGTTCTGGATGCGCGCCAGCATCCGGTCCTGGTCGCCCTCCGCTTCCAGTCGGGCCAAACCGATGGCGGCAGTGGTCTCGTCCACCGCGCCGATGGCCGCGACACGCAAGCTGGCCTTGGAAATCCGGCTATTGTCGCCCAGCCCGGTTTCGCCGGAATCGCCGGTTTTCGTGTATATCTTGGTCAATCTGACCATGCTGGCGGTCCTTTTGTCCTCTGGCGTCCCTACGCTGCCGCGAGGCGCCACTCGTCGCTCATGGACCCTCGTGTCCACATCGCTCCTCGCTCCTGGCCAGATGACAAAAGTCCTCGCCAGCACACGCTCGACACCGCAAGAGTGTTCCTCTTGCCTGCCCGATCTTAACTTGTATGATCCGCCCAATCTTCGATTTTTTCCCGCCAAACCGGAACTATTCCATGCCTGTCGAGGCCCCCGAGATCGTCGAAACCGAACACAGCCGTGTCGCTTGTGACGGCGGCGGCGGCGCGCTTGGTCATCCCAAAGTCTATCTCGAAATGGGGGATGAGAATTTCGTGGAATGTCCCTATTGCGATAAGCGCTTTGTGCTTAGCGCCGGAGCGACGCATCATTGAGCGCCCTGAAAAAGGGGGACCATCTCTATCTGGTCGACGGCTCGGGCTATCTGTTCCGCGCCTATCATGCGCTGCCGCCTCTGACCCGCAAATCCGACGGCCTGCCGGTGGGCGCAGTATCCGGTTATTGCAACATGCTGTGGAAGCTGCTCGAGGATATGAAGGGCGGCGAGGCGCCGACCCATCTGGCGGTGATTTTCGACGCCGGCGAAAAGACTTTCCGCAATGACATCTACAAGGAATACAAGGCCAACCGGCCGCCGCCGCCGGAAGACCTGATCCCCCAATTTCCCCTAGTGCGCGACGCGACCCGTGCCTTCGGCGTGTCCTGCGTTGAGCTTGCGGGTTACGAAGCCGACGACCTGATTGCCACCTATGCCCGGCTGGCGCGCGAGGCCGGTGCCCGCTGCACCATCATCTCCTCCGACAAGGACCTGATGCAGCTGGTGGTGGACGGCAAGGTGGAATTGCTGGACACGATGAAGAACCGCCGCCTGGCCAGTGCCGAAGTGCTGGAGAAATTCGGCGTCGCGCCCGACAAGGTGATCCATGTCCAGGCCTTGGCCGGGGATTCCATCGACAATGTGCCGGGCGTGCGCGGCATCGGCATCAAGACGGCGGCCCAGCTCATCTCCGAATATGGCGACCTCGAGAGCCTGCTCGGGCGCGCTGCCGAGATCAAGCAGCCGAAGCGCCGCGAGGCGCTGATCGAGAATGCCGGGCTCGCGCGCATCTCGAAACAGCTCGTGACGCTCGTGACCGATGTCGAGCTGACGACGCCGCTCGACGATTTGCGGCTTCCCTCGCTCCCTGCAATCAACATGATCGCCTTCTTCAAGGCGCTGGAGTTCACCACGATCACGCGCCGCGTCGCCGAGCTCTACGGCGTCGAGGCGGGCGATATCGAGGCGGATGAGCGCCTCAAGATCGGCGGCACGGAGGATCCGCGCGCCAGGATGCCGGCCGCGGCGCAAGGCGTCCTCGCCATCGGCGCCGCCCCCTCAGCCTCGGCCGGCCTGCCCGCCGCATCCGAGGAGGCCGGCGCCGCCGAGCCCGCCGCGAAGGCGGCGAGCGCGCCGGTTCCGGCGAAAGGCCCCACCCCGATCACGCTCGCGGCCGAGCTCCAGGCCGAGGCGGCATCGGGA
>DATBCP010000055.1:0-6577 GCA_036270435.1 Rhizomicrobium sp.
AGCTGACCCATGTCACCGACGGCCAGATCGGTCATGCCTGCCAGGGTGTGGTGTGGAGCGAGGACGGCAAGCGGCTCTTGGTACAATGCTCTGTTGAACGAGATATCAGGGTGTTGGATTTCGATGGCAAGAGCCTGACCGGACGGCCGGATGACACGATCAAGATGGTTTCGCGTCCCGGCGTCATGGTGACGTCCAAGTCGCGCTAGTGTCCGGATTCCGAAATTCGCATTATCGCTCTATTGGGCTCCGGGCGAATTTCGGAATCGAGGGACACTAGCAACTTATTGATTCCTAGTGTCGTTCTTGTTTCGAAGTTCGCTTGGAGCCCGATATCAATCCTCTGGCAAACTTCGAAACCACGACACTGGAGATTTTTCTTGATTGCGGCGCACAAGGCTTGCAGATAGCAGCCATGGCGCCGCTATTGCACCTCAAGGACATCACCGTCGCTTTCGGCGGCACGCGCCTGCTGGATGGGGCCGAACTCAGCCTGGGCGAGGGCGACCGCTTGTGCCTGGTGGGGCGTAACGGTTCGGGCAAATCCACCCTGCTCAAAATCGCGGCGGGGTTGGTGGAGGCGGACGGAGGCGCGCGCTTCGCCCAGCCCGGTGCCACCATCCGCTACTTGCCGCAGGAACCGGACCTGAGCGGCTATGCCACCACCCGCGACTATGTCGAAGCGGGGCTCGACCCTCATGCGGATCCCAATCGCGCCTTTTATTTGTTGGGCAATCTTGGCCTGAATGGAACCGAAAAGCCGGAGCATCTGTCCGGCGGCGAAGCGCGCCGCGCCGCGCTGGCCCGGGCCTTGGCGCCCCGGCCGGATATCCTGCTGCTGGATGAGCCCACCAATCACCTGGACGTGCGCGCCATCGAATGGCTGGAAGGCGAAATCAAATCCGGCAAAAGCGCCTTGGTACTGATTAGCCATGACCGCCGGTTCCTGGAAAATCTCTCCCGCGCCACCGTGTGGTTGGATCGCGGCCAGACCCACCGGCTGGAAAAAAGCTTCGCGTCCTTCGAGGCCTGGCGTGACGAGACGCTGGAAAAGGAAGAGGTCGAGCGTCACAAGCTGGAGCGGCGCATCGCGGCGGAAGAGGACTGGATGCGTTACGGCGTCTCGGGCCGGCGCAAGCGCAACCAGGGACGGCTGGAGAGACTGCGTGGCATGCGCACCGAGCGCCGCGACCAGATCCGCCAACTCGGAAACGTCAAGATGGAGGCGGCGGAAGGCGGCGGCAGCGGCACCAAGATTATCGACGCAAAAGGCGTAAGCTTTTCCTACGGTGCCGAAGGAAATGAGCGGGAAATCGTGCGCGATTTTACCCAGCGCATCCATCGCGGCGACCGTATCGCCATTGTCGGACCCAATGGCGTGGGCAAGACCACCCTGCTCAAGCTCCTGACCGGACAGCTTCAACCGCAAAAGGGCAATGTGAAGCTGGGGCAGGGGCTGCTGATGGCGCAGCTGGACCAGAGCCGCAGCCAGTTGCATCCCGAACAGTCGCTCGCGGCCGCGGTCACGGATGGCAGCGGCGATACGGTGATGGTCGCCGGCAAGCCGCGTCATGTGATGAACTATCTGCAGGATTTCCTGTTCACGCCCAAACAGGCGCGCACCCCGGTCAAAGTGCTGTCGGGTGGCGAAAGGGCGCGGTTGCTCCTGGCCAAGCTGTTCGCCATGCCATCAAATTTCCTGGTGTTGGATGAGCCCACCAACGACCTGGATCTGGAGACGCTGGATCTGCTGGAAGAAGTCATCGCGGACTATCCGGGCACCGCGCTCCTGGTCAGCCATGACCGCGATTTCCTGGACCGGGTGGCGACCGGCATCGTGCTGGCGGAAGGCGATGGGCGCTTTACCGAATATGCCGGCGGCTATTCCGACATGCTGGCGCAGAGAAGCGGAAAGCCTGAGAAAGAGTTACAGGCGCGCAGGGCACCGGCGAAGGCACCGGCGGAAAAGCGGATGCGCGCCAGCGCCCCCAAGATGAATTTCGCCGATGCCCATGCCTTGAAAATCCTGCCGGAAAAAATCGCGGCGGCGGAACTCAAGATGGCGGAGCTGGAACACCGCCTGTCCGACAGCGATCTTTACGCCCGCGATCCCGGACTGTTCGGGACTTTGTCCGCGGAATTGGCGGATATCCGTGTCCAGAAAGAGGCCGATGAAGAACGGTGGCTGGCGCTGGAGATGGAACGCGAAGCCCTGGAGCAGGCCGCCGGCGAGGCCTGACCAGGAACAATTGTTACAGCCCGGCGTTAAAGCTGCTGAAGTCGATCGGTTTCAGGGCGAGTCCCGGGAGTGGGTCCATGAAACGCATAGCAGTCGCAGCATTTGCCGCCGGCGCGGCGATGATGATTGGAGGGGCGTTGGGCGCGGTTTCGCACACAGATCCCAGCCCCGTGCCCGACGTCAATATCGAAATCATGAATCCGATGATCGGCGGCCAGGCGATGATGCCGGATCGCGACATCCTGGATAACATCAGCGCTTCGCCGATGCACGCCACGTTGGTGGCGGCGCTGAAGGATAGCGGTGTGGCGGAAGCCTTGAAGGCCAATGGCCAGCTCACGGTTTTCGCGCCCACCGATGCCGCGCTCAGCGCCGCGGGGGTGCGGCCCAAGTCCGACAAATCCAATTTGGGCCGGCGGCTCAGCTATCTGATCGTGCCGGGCCGCTACGATTCCAAGGCCCTGCTCAAGGCGATCAATGAAGGCGGCGGCGAAGCCAGGCTGCGCACCGCCGAGGGCGGCACTTTGGTGGCGCGCATGAATGGCTCGACCAACATCATGATGGCGGATGAAAGAGGCAATATCGCCGATATCGCCATCTATGACGTGCGCGACCGGAACGGCATCGTTCATGTCGTGGACCATATGCTGGAGCCGGGCGGCGGCCAGTCGCGCCAGGTCGCGGCAAATTGAGTTTGCGGCCAACCAGGCCGGACTAATCCGCATATTTTGCCAGGTAATCGGCAAGCGCCTGCGGCGTCATGCTGTGCGCGTCGGCGGTGGCAAAGATATTGCTGCCGTTGACCAGCTTGCCGTCCGGCGTGGCAATCAACAGTGCGGGCACGCCTTCCAGCTTTTTGGTGATGCCGAAGCGGGCGGGAATTTGCAGGTTGCGGTTGAAACGGCCCACATCCACCAGAACCATTTCGTAATGGGCGTCCATGAAGCGGTGCATCTCGGGCAACCTGACGAAATTGGTCAGAACCAGGCAGTCGACGCACCAATTGCCGCCCAGGTCGATCAGCACCCGCTTGTGGGATTTTTGCGCGCGGGCGAAGGCGGCGGCAACCTGGGCATCGGCATTGGCGGCTTCGTCATAAGGTTGCAGAGTAACCACCGGCAATTGCTGCAGAGAGGCAATGGAAGGTTTCGGCGCGGTCGCGGCCATGGCGGGAAGCGCCGCCAGCAGAAATGGAATGATGATTTTCTTCATTCCGCGGCCGGCGCGAGCAGGCCGCGTCCCTCCAGCAAGGCTTGGATATGCGGATCGCGGCCACGAAAGGCGCGATAGGCGGTGGCGAAATCGCGCGTGCCTCCTGCCGCGTAAATGAATTTGTGCAACCGGTAGGCGGTGGCGGGATCGAAGGGATCATGCGCCTCCTTGAAGGCCTTGAAGCCGTCGGCATCCAGCACTTCCGACCACAGATAGGCATAATAGCCGGCGGCATAGCCGTCGCCGCCGAAGATATGGGTGAAGTGCGACGCGGCATGCCGGGGTCCAATCTCTTCCGGCATGCCGATGCGCGCCAGGGTCCGGTCTTGCGCCTGTTTGGGGTCGCCGTCGGGCGGCAAGGTGTGAAAATCCATATCGACCAGCGCCGAAGCCAGAAATTCCACTGTGGCAAAGCCCTGGCCGTAATTGCGGGCGGCCAGAAGCTTTCGCAGCAGGTCTTTCGAAATGGGCTCGCCGGTCTGGTGGTGGCGGGCAAAGCGTTCCAAAACGGCCGGTTCTTCCAGCCAATGCTCAAAAAGCTGCGACGGCAACTCCACGAAGTCGCGCGCCACATTCGTGCCGGACAAGCGCGGGAAGCGCACATGACTGAGCAGGCCGTGCAGGGCGTGGCCCATTTCGTGGAACAGGGTCACCGCATCGTCAAAGGACAAAAGACAGGGATCGCTCTTGTTGAAATTGGCATTGTTGACGATGATGGGCAGGACCTCGTCATGTCCGTTTGCGCCCAGGCGGTGCTGATCACGGAAGCTGGACATCCAGGCGCCGCCCTGTTTGCCCTGCCTCGCAAAATAGTCGCCATAAAACAGGCCGATCACCTCGGCTTCGCGTCCGACCTCCCAGACGCGGACATCTGGGTGATAGACGGGAACGTCGTGACGTTCATGGAATGACAGGTTGAACAGTTTGCCTGCGGTAAAGAAAGCCGCTTCGATCAGATTGGAAAGCTCGAAATAGGGCTGCAGCTGTTCGGCGTCGAAAGCATATTTTTCGTGACGCAATTTTTCGGCGTAATAGCGCCAGTCCCAGGGTGCCAGGCGGAAGTTGCCGCCCTGCCGGGCGATCAGGTCCTGCAAGGCATCGCGTTCCTCCAACGCCCGCTTGCGCGCCGGTTCCCAGACCTCCTCCAGCAAGGCGCGTGCCTTGGCGGGTGTGCCGGCCATGGAGTCCGCCAGCTTGAACGCGGCGAAGTTTTCATAGCCCAGCAAGGCGGCCCGTTCGGCGCGCAGAGCCAGCATCTCGGTCATGATGGCGCTGTTGTTGTGGGTGTGGGCATTGTCGCCACGGGATACCCAGGCGCGGTAGAGCTGTTCGCGCAGGGCGCGGTCGTCGGCGAATTGCAGCATGGGCTCGACACTGGAACGCGCCAGACTGACGGCGAATGGCAGATGCAGTTCGAGCTCTTTGGCCCTGGCGGCGGCGGCGTCCCGCACGGCAGGGGGGACGCCAGCCATCTGTTCCTCGGTCAGGGTCAGAATCCAGTCTTCCTCGTCGCCCAGTACGTTCTGGCTGAACTGGGTCCCCAGCACCGCCAGCCGCTGCGCGATCGCCGCCAAGCGGTCGCGGCCTTCCTGTTTGAGCTGGGCACCGGCGCGCACAAAGTCCAGATGATAGCGTTCCAGGACGCGCAGCGATTCCGCATCCAGGCCCAAGCTGTCGCGCTTGCGATACAATGCGTCCAGCCGCGCGAACAGCACTGGATGCATGGTAATGGCGCTCCAATGCGCCGACAGGCGCGGTGCCATTTCCAGTTCGATCGCCTGCAAGGCCTCGCTGGTGGCGGAGGAGGTGAGATTGTGGAACACGCCTTCCACCCGCGTGAGCAGCTGGCCGCTTTTCTCCAACGCCAACACCAGATTGTCGAAGCTGGGGGGAGCGGGATTTTCCGCGATAGCCGCGATCTCGGCGGCATGCTCTGCCAGCGCCCGGTCATAGGCGGGCGGAAAATGCGCCGGCTCGATCCGGTCCAACGGCGGCGCCCCGAACGGCGCGGTCCAGTCTTCAAACAGGGGATTCGTCATAGGGACAATATAAGGCCCGTCAATGAATTTCCCAGATGACCCTGACATCGGCGGTAACGCCTTGTTCTCCCGGCTGTATCGGGACCCCCTGGGCCATCGCCGCCACCCGGTACATGGGCGGGGGCGCGGGCTCAGCCCCGCCCTCGCTGATGGAGAGGATGGGCCCCAAGGTTACTTCGGTCGCTTTGGCATAGGTTTCAGCGCGCGCGCGCGCATCGGTGACCGCCTCCAGGCGCGCTTTCTCCAGCAGCGGACCGCTATTTTGAATCGAGAAGCTCACGCCATTGATCTGGTTGGCACCGGCCGCCACCAGCGCGTCCAGCGCGCCGCCCAGCTTGCCGATGTCCTGGAGCCGCACCGCCACATCGTTATTGACCTGATAGCCGGTCAACCGGCGCGGCGCGTTGTTGTCGCCGTTGCTGTATTGCGGCGAAACGAAAAAATGCGTCGTCTGGATATCCCTTTCCGGCACGCCCAGTTTTTCCAGCGCGGCAAAGACACCCTTCATACGGCTGCTGTTGGCGGACAGGGCCTGGGCAGCGGTAGGGGCCATTGCGCTGACGCCGGCGGTGATCTGGGCCATGTCGGGTGTCCCGCGAATCTCGCCATGTCCGGTCATGGCCATGGTGTGGGGATCGGCGGCCATGGCCGGGAAGGCGAAGGCAGCCGCCAGGGCCAGACTCAAGAAAAATCGCGACTTCATGATGATTTCTTTCCCAATCGGACGCCCATCGGGCCCACCATGTCCGGCAACAGGGGCGAAATCAGGGCGTGTCGCGCGCCATGTTGGCATGGTGGAAAATCCTGATATACCCCTTTTGGAAAAGGGCCTGTAGCTCAGTTGGTTAGAGCTGACCGCTCATAACGGTTAGGTCGCAGGTTCGAGTCCTGCCGGGCCCACCACCAACCACTAAGTGCTTGTTTTTACTGCTATATTTTGTTCCGTAGGCAGACGAATTATCGCGACATTCCCGCGACTTAACCCGATGTCGGTTCGGTCTCTACCGAGTCTCTGCTGCATATGAGCCTTTAATATCAGGGCTTTTAGCGCTTTGTCTCAGCTCGATCCAAAACTTTCCCGGTTTTA
>DATBCP010000056.1:0-4840 GCA_036270435.1 Rhizomicrobium sp.
GCTGGCCCGTAGTGTCGAGGATTGCGCACTGCTGCTGATGCTGTTGCAAGGCAATGATCCGCTGGATCCGCTGACGGCGCGCTTGCCGCCCAATGATGCCATGCGAGACCTGCGCCGGGGCGTGAAGGGTCTCAAGCTGGCACGGCTGCCGGATGCCGAACGGTCCGGCTGCGACGCCGAGATGCTGGAAGCCTATGACCGTTCGCTGAAGGAGTTGGCTGCGATGGGGGCCGAGATCGTCGACCTCGCAAAAGGCGGCCGCACCCTCAAGGAAAGCGGCGACCTGGTCGGCAAGATCATTTCGGCGGAATGTTATCCGCGCCTGGCCGAACTGGTGGACAATGACGCGCTGCCACTGGACCAGGCGGTCCGGGCGCGAGTGAGGGCAGGGGCCGCGATATCCTCGCGCCAATATCTGGACGTGTTGGCGGATCGTGAAAAAGCCAAACAGGAATTCGCTGAGCGCATGGAAGGCATCGATGCGGTGCTGACGCCGGGGACCTTGACGCCCGCGATTGCGCTGACGGAGGTGGACCAGACTGGCACGCCCGCGATCTCCACCCGTTGGGTGAATTATCTGGATCTCTGCGCCCTTGCCTTGCCCAATGGCATGACGCAGGGCGGCTTGCCGCTTTCCCTGCAGATAACTTGCCGCGGCGGCGATGAAGCGATGGCGTTGCGGATCGGCTGGGCGCTGGAGAATGCCACGGAGTGGCATAAGAAAGCGCCGGTGGTCTGACTGGTTTCTCCATAAAATAAGATTGTCATCCCCGCGAAAGCGGGGATCCAACTTTACGTCAAGCGGCAGTGCCAGCCCAAGTTGGATTCCCGCGTGCGCGGGAATGACAATTTTCCATCAAAACGCCACCTTATCCCCGCCCTTCAACTGCAGGATTTCGCGCGCCTCGTCGGGTGTGGCGACCGTGCGCCCCAAGCCTTCGATGATCTGGCGCGCCAGCCGCACCTGCTCGGCATTGGACTGGGCCAGCCGGCCCTTGCCGGCCCACAGCGAATCCTCCAGCCCCACCCGCACATGACCGCCCATGGCGGCGGATTGGGCGGCGATGGCAAGCTGGTTCTTGCCCGCCCCCAGCACCGACCATTTGTAGTGAAGGCCGAACAGTCGGTCGGCGGTGCGCTTCATATGCAGCACGTCTTCGGGATGAGGCCCGATGCCGCCCAAAATGCCGAACACGCTTTGGACGAACAGAGGCGGGCGCACCAGCCCGCGCTCCAGGAAGTGGGCGAGATTGTAGAGATGGGAGGTGTCGTAACATTCGAACTCGAAACGGGTGCCGGAATCTCCCAGGATCCTGAGCACGAATTCGATGTCCTTGAAGGTGTTGCGGAACACCAGGTCACGGGAATTTTCCAACGCCTGCGCTTCCCAATCGTGCTTGAACGTCTTGAAACGGTTCAGCATGGGAAACAGCCCGAAATTCATCGAGCCCATGTTTAGCGAGGCGACTTCCGGCTTGAAGGTCTCGGCCGGTTTCACCCGTTCCTGCACCGTCATGTAAGGCGCGCCGCCGGTGGTCAGGTTCACCACCGCCTTGCTCGCCTGCTTGATGCGCGGCAGGAAGCGGGCAAAGGCTTGCGGCGTCTGGTCAGGCTTGCCCGTTTTGGGATCGCGCGCATGCAAATGCACGATGGCGGCGCCGGCTTCGGCGGCGCCGATCGCGGCCTCGGCGATCTCGTCCGGCGTCACCGGCAGGTGCGGCGACATGGAGGGCGTGTGGATCGCGCCGGTCACCGCGCAAGTAATAATGACCTTGTCGCTCATTGCGGCTGCTCCTGGGTGATGCGGCGTTTGTGCGCCGCCAGCGCCATCAGGCGGCGGTCGCGCCAGGCCTGGCGGTCTTGCAGCCTGTCGGCGGGCAGGCGCTTGCGGCGCTCGGTTTCGATCTCATCCAGCACCGGGCCGGCCCAATCGGCATGGTCCCGCATGCTGGGATTGAGGCGTTTGTAGATGGATTCATAGCGCTCCACATAGTCGCGCACGCCGCCCGGGGCGTTGAGATCGATGGTCTCGAACGGACCCATGAAGGACCAGCGCAACGCCAGGCCTTCGCGAATGCCGATATCGACATCCTCCACGCTGGCATGGCCGTTTGCCACCAGGCGGAACGCTTCTTCCAGCAGTGCGCCTTGCAGCCGGTTCATCACAAAGCCGTCCAGCTCGCGTTTCATCACGATGGGGGCATGGCCGGCGGCCCGCAGGAACAGGGCGGTGCGTTCCACCACACCGGCATCCGTCCAGGGTGCGGGCACGACTTCCGCCGCCGGGATCAAATAGGGCGGATTGAGGGGGTGCACCACGATGCAGCGGGCGCGCCCGGCAAGGTATTCGGTGAAGGCCGATGGCAGGATGGCGGATGTCGAACTCGCCAGGATGGCGCCGGGCAGCGCGCACCGGTCCAGCCGCGCAAACACATCGCGCTTGATCTCGACAGTCTCGGGCGTGTTCTCCTGCACATAATCGGCATCCGACAGTGCATCCTCCAACTGGGCCGCGGCCCGCATGCGCTTGCGCATGTCGGCGACGGTGCTGCCGCCCAGAAGATCCAGCGCCTCCAGATCGGGCAGCAGCTTTTCGATATAGCTGAGCGCCTTGCCGGGCACGGTCGCATCTTCGTCCCACAGCGCCACCGCATGACCGGCACGGGCAAAACTGATGGCCCAGGCGCGCCCGATAAAGCCCGCGCCGACAATGGCGACCTTGCTCATGAATACTCCCTGCGATGCGGTCTGTTATGGTTCTTTGACCGCCGGCCCCTACTATGGGGTGCGCGGGACTGAAACTGTCAAGGTGACCGGCCTGGCGGGAAACGATTCAGGAGAAGTCCGTTTCCGAAAATGGCCTCAGTTTTTCCGCCCGCGCCGACAGCACCGACAATTTCGGGAAATCCCCGGTAACGACCAACTCTGGCACGTTGTATTGGGTGAAGCGCCAGGCCACGGCGGTGGTGATTTGCGGCTGCATCAACACTTCGCCGCTGAACCAGTCGGGTGACACTTCTTGTTCCAGCAGGCGATAGGCTGTCAGCAACTGACCCAGCACGCGGTCCAGCCAGGGCTGATGGCGCTTTTCCGCCGGGCGCAGGTTGCGCTCGTAGAGGATGGAAACGGTTTTCTCGCAGGCCGCCAGGGCCAGACCGATCTGGCGCAAAGCCGTTTCATGCTCCGCCCGGTCCGCCGGCATCAGGCTGCGTGGCGCAAGGTGGGCGATGTGTTCCAGGATCAGGCTGGAATCCATCAGCACAATGCCGTCATCGGTGATGAAGCTGGGCGCCTTGACCACCGGGTTGATGGATGAAAATTTTTCAAAATGGCGGAAGACCGATACCTGGTCGAGATCGAAGGGCAGGCCCAACGCCTTCAGCGAAACCGCAACCCGCCGCACATAAGGCGAATCCAGCATTCCGATCAATTGCATGGCGGTGATCCCCTGAAATCCCGCGCGGGATGGTCGGGGCGAATGCGGCTTTTGTCCATCGCCGCGACACGCATGGCGCCATTGCACCGACGTCGCGACACTAAAGCGCGGCGATGATCGCCTGGGCGGCCGCGGGATTGCGTTCCTTGGCGCCGCTGATCACGAACAGGAAGACGTCGCGCTTCTTTTTCGGGGCGGCAGGTGCGATCAGCATGGAAGCCTTGGGTGATGCGCCTTTCGCCCAATCATTGGCGCGTTCAGCCCAAGTCTTGAGCATGGCCGCCGGATAACCCAGCTTTTCCTTCGCCTGCGTGCCCATGATGCGGGCGTAGATGAAATCTGTCGTGACATCGGCGATGAGGGGAAATTCGCTATCGGCGGCGAAGACGATGGCGGTGTCATGCTTGCGGCAGAGTTCGACAAAAGCCTTGTCCTTGAAACTGTCATGCCGCACCTCCACCGCATGGCGGATGGGGAGGCCGTTCATCTTTTTGGGCAGCAGCTTGAGAAAGGCTTCGAAATCTCCGGCGTCGAATTTCTTGGTCGCCATGAACTGCCAGTTCACCGGCCCCAGCTTCTCCTTCAGTTCGGTGACGCCGCTGGCGAAGAACTTCTCGATGGAGTCGCCTGCTTCCGCCAGCACCCGCCGGTTGGTGGCGAAACGCGGGCCCTTGAGGGTGAAGACGAAATCCTTGGGCGTCTCGTCATGCCATTTGCGGAAGCTTTCGGGCTTCTGCGAACCGTAATACGTGCCGTTGATCTCGATGCCGGTGAGGCGGGAGCTGGCATATTCCAGCTCCCGCTTTTGCGAGAGGCCTTTGGGGTAGAAACTATTTCGCCAGGGTTCGTATACCCAACCGCCGATGCCAACGTAGATCATGACGGCAACACCCGGCGCCTCGCTTCTGCTCGGCGCGTTCGTTGCTCAAATAGGTCCACTGGACCGATTTGCCGGGCTCGCGCCCGTCGCAACGAACCACAGCCTCCGATGCCTATGTAGATGCTCATGGCTCCATCAGTGCATGAGGACTGAGCGTCTGCAAGGCTGGTCCCAGCTCACTTTTTTTGAGGCCCAACGAAAGCCCAGATAACCCCGAATGGGTCCGTGGTTTGGGCATAGCGATCGCCCCAGAACATGTTCTCCGGCTTCATGGTGGGCGTGCAACCGGCATCCACCGCGCGCTGCCACCAGGCGTCCACGTCCTTTACCGGCAGCATCAGCGAGAAGCCGGCGGCGGGCACGTGAGGATGGCCATGCTCGGGAAAGGGATCGCTCAACATCACCGAGCCACCATTGATATAGAGGTGGATGTGCATGGTGCGGCCCTTGTCGTCGGGCGGGTTGAGATGCGCCACTTCGGCGGCAAAGGCCTCTTTGTAATGCTCGGCCGCCTTGATGGCGCC
>DATBCP010000057.1:0-4641 GCA_036270435.1 Rhizomicrobium sp.
CGGCGGTCGCCATCCGACACCACCACCAGAATGGGGATGTTGCGGCCCTCCGGCAGCGAGCGCAGCTGAGAGCACAGTCTGAGGCCGTCAAAGCCGCGCATCCCCAGGCTGACCACCACCAGATCGGGATCGCCGCCGCGCACCCGCACCAGCGCTTCCTCGAACGTGTCGACCGAAGTCACTTCGTGATGCGGCGTGAGCGCGGCAGTCAACCAGGCCACCGTCTCAAGCCTGTCTTCGATCACCAGGATGCGGCCGTTGATCTGGGATTCCATGAAAATCTCGGCCGGGTCGATCAGACCCATGCCCTGGCCGGTCGATTCGCGCATGCGCAATTCGTCGGTCATCATTTTCAGCCGCACCAGCGAGCGGACCCGCGCGAACAGAGCGGAATCGTCGACCGGCTTGGTGAGGAAATCGTCGGCGCCGGCTTCCAGGCCGGCGACGCGGTCGGAGGGCTGGTCGAGCGCCGTCACCATCACCACCGGGACATGCGCCGTCCTTGGATCGGTTTTGATGCGGCGGCAGACTTCGAAGCCGTCCATCCCCGGCATCATCACATCCAGCAGCACGATGTCGGGAACGGCCTGTTCCATCTTGGAGAGGCATTCCAGGCCGTTGAAGGCGGTCATGACTTCGAAATATTCCGCCGTCAGCTTCGCTTCCAGAAGCTTGACGTTGGAGAGGATGTCATCGACGACGAGAACCCTGGCCGTCATGGACTGTTACCCGATGAAGCGGCGCACGGTATCCAGAAAGCTGGTCACCGAAATCGGCTTGGATATATAGGCTTCGCATCCGCCCTGGCGAATGACTTCCTCGTCGCCTTTCATGGCAAAGGCAGTGACCGCGACGACGGGGATGGCCTTGAGGGACTCGTCTTCCTTGAGCCATTTGGTGACTTCCAGCCCGCTGACTTCCGGCAACTGGATGTCCATCAGGATCAGGTCGGGATGGTGCTCGCGGGCGATGTCGAGCGCTTCCATGCCGTCCTTGGTCTGCAGGATCTTGTAGCCATGGGCGTCCAACAAGTCGTGGAAGAGCTTCATATTGAGCTCATTGTCCTCCACGATCAGGACCGTCTTGGTTTTGGCGTCCATGTTTTCGATCTCCGGCCCGACAAGTCTGTCTATTCCCAGTTCGGGGCCCTGGCTGTTTTGGCCAGTATTAGGGATGATCTCTTAACGCTCCCTTGACGATGGCAGAAATGAAGAGCCCGCAAACCCGTGAAAATGCCGAAATCTTGGCCCTCGAGGGCCTGGGCTGGCTGGCCGGTCAGGAGGAAGGACTGAGGCGTTTTCTGGACCAGTCGGGAATGGACGCTAGCGGGCTCAGACTGGCCGCCGGGCGTCCCGAAATGGGAATGGCGGTATTGGACTTTCTGTTGGCGAATGAGGACCTGCTTCTCGGCTTTTGTGAGAGCGCCGCGGTCGCGCCCCAGGCGCTGCATTTGGCGCGCCACCGGCTGGATGGGGCGAGATGATGCGTTTCGGCATCGATCTGGGCGGCACCAAGACCGAGATCATGGGCCTCAAACCGGATGGCAGCGTGGCGCTGCGCCGCAGGATAGCGACCCCGAAGGATTATGACTCCATGCTGCGGGCAGTCGCGGAACTTGTCCGCGACGCCGAGTCTGAAACGCAAGCCCGCGGCAGTGTCGGAATGGCGATTCCGGGCAGTGAAAGTTTTGGAACCGGCCTGATCAAGAATGCCAACACCACCTATCTCATAGGCAGGCCGCTCAGGCTGGATCTGGAGGAAATATTGGAACGCCCGGTGCGGCTGGCCAATGACGCCAACTGCTTTGCATTGTCAGAGGCCAGCGATGGTGCCGCCAAAGGCGCCGGCACGGTGTTCGGTGTGATCGCCGGCACCGGCGTGGGTGGCGGCGTGGTGGTGGATGGCAAGGTTCTGGCCGGCGCCCATGGCATCGGCGGCGAATGGGGCCACATCCCCCTGCCCGCACCCAGCATCGAGGAGGTTACAGTCGCGCCACCCTGCTATTGCGGCAAGCGCGGCTGCCTGGAGGTGTGGTGCAGCGGACCCGGCATGGCAGCGGATTTTTTAAATGACCCGCTGCGCCCTTCGCACCTGGTCGGTGCTACGGGCACCTCCCCGTCGAATGCTTCGCACGAGGAGGGGGAGGCGGGTCTGAGCCACACCAAGATAACCGCAGAACAAATTGCTGCCTCCGACCATCCTGCCGCGGTCGCCGCTGTCGGCCGGCTGATCGACCGCTTTGCCCGCGCCATGGCGACCATGGTGAATATCCTGGATCCCGACGTGATTGTGATGGGCGGCGGGCTTTCGAATATCGGTCGGCTGTATGAGGAACTTCCGCCCTTAGTGGAAAAATACGCATTCAATCTGGGCGGGCCGCCAAGCATCGTGAAGAATATCCATGGCGATTCCAGTGGCGTGCGAGGCGCCGCATGGTTGTGGTCCGAAAGCGGAGCGTAACTTGAGCTACCGGCGCCGATTTTTTTATTTTGTCGCTCCCGCTCTCGCGGACGCTCCATGGCCGGAATAGAGGCATGGCCCGCATTCTGTCGTGACTGCCTGAGTGACGCGGTCGCCGATGAGCCATGTTCCAACTGCAACTCAACCCGCGTGCTTGCGCATCCAGAACTCGACCGCTTGGCCATCGCCCATCTGGATTGCGATGCCTTCTACGCCGCCATCGAAAAGCGCGACGATCCTTCGCTGAAAGACAAGCCACTGATCGTCGGCGGAGAGACGCGCGGGGTGGTCTCCACTGCCTGCTACATCGCCCGCCAATATGGCGTGCGCTCGGCCATGCCGACTTTCCAGGCGCGGAAGCTTTGTCCGCATGCGGTATTCCTCAAGCCGCGCCATTCCTATTACAGCCAGGTGGCGCGCGAAATCCGCAGCCTCATGCAGGACCTGACACCGCTGGTGGAGCCCCTGTCCCTGGACGAAGCCTATCTCGACCTGTCGGGTACCGAACGCATCCATCATCGCACACCGGCCAGAACCATGGCGGCGCTGGCGCTGCGTATCGAGCGCGAAATTCAGATCACGGTCTCCATCGGCCTCTCTGGCAACAAGTTCCTGGCCAAACTGGCCAGCGAGTTGGACAAGCCGCGGGGCTTTGCCGTCATCGGCATGGTGGAAGCACGCTCTTTCCTGCGCGACAAGAAAGTCGGGATCATGCGTGGTGCCGGCAAGGTGTTGCAGGCCAGGCTGGAGCGCGACGGCATCGTCACCATCGGCCAATTGCAGGATGCCGATCCCAAGCAACTGGCGCAACGCTATGGCGCCACCGGGTTGTGGCTGCATCGCATGGCCAATGCGCAGGACTCTCGCCGGGTCGACGCGTGCGGCGAGATGAAGACCATCTCCTCCGAAACCACCTTCAACACCGACCTCTCCGCCTATGCCGATCTGGAAAGCATCCTGTGGCGGCAAGCCGAGCGGGTCAGCGCTCGGGCCAAGGCCAAGGGCCTTGCCGGCAAGACCATTGTGCTCAAGCTGAAGACGGCCAATTTCCGTTTGCGGACCCGTTCCGCCTCGCTGGACGCGCCGACCCAACTGGCCGACCGCATTTTCCGCACCGCGCGCACCGCTTTAAAGCGCGAGGCGGATGGGACGCGGTTTCGCCTGCTGGGCGTGGGGCTTTCCAATCTCGCGCCGGCAGAGGGCGCCGATCCGGCAAGCTTGATCGATCCGCAGGGTGAAAAGCGCGCAGCGGCGGAACGGGCGATGGACAAGATCCGCACCAAGTTCGGCGGTGAAGCCGTCGGTACGGGCCGCGCTTTCAAAAAGCCCCGCGTCTGAGCTAGACTCCAGCACCCCCCACGAGGTCCCCATGTCCATCATCGACGCCCGCCTGAAAGAACTCGGCATCACCCTGTTTGCACCGCCAAAACCGGTCGCCGCTTATGTGCCCTACACTATATCCGGCAATCTGGTGTTCATTTCCGGCCAGGTGCCGTTCCAGGATGGCGCGCTGAAATATGTCGGCAAGCTGGGCGCGGATTTCAGCATCGAGATGGGACAGGCGGCGGCGCAGCTATGCGCCATCAACATCCTCTCGGTGCTGAAAGTGGCCTGCGACGGCGACCTGGACAAGGTGGTGCGTTGCGTGAAGGTCGGCGTGTTCGTCAACGCCACGCCCGACTATGACAAGCAGCCGGAGGTGGCCAACGGCGCCAGCGATTTGTTCGCCGCGGTATTCGGCGAAGCCGGCAAGCATGCCCGCGCTGCGGTGGGAGTGGGCTCGCTGCCGCGCGGCGTGGCGGTGGAAGTGGACGCCATTTTCGAGATCCAGTGACATCAAAAAACGCGGCCCGGCTCATCGGCAGCACGGCGGAGATCGGCGCCGCGCGCTGGAACGCGCTGGCCAATCCGCAAGGTCTGGCCGAGCCACACCCTTTCACGACCTACGAATTCTTCGCCGCATTGGAAGAGTCCGGCTCGGCCGCCGCCAAGAGCGGCTGGCAGCCAGCGCATCTCTTGATGGATGACGGTTTGATGCATCTATATTTGAAGAGTCATTCTTACGGCGAATATGTCTTCGACCAGGCCTGGGCCGACGCGCTGGAGCGGGCGGGAGGCGATTATTATCCCAAGCTGCAATGCGCGGTGCCTTTCACCCCGGTCACCGGACGGCGGCTTTTG
>DATBCP010000058.1:0-2680 GCA_036270435.1 Rhizomicrobium sp.
CGTCCTGGACAATAGCTGCCTGATGTTCCTCTCCAACATGTTCGTGGGCCGCAAGCACGACAACAGCCGCCTGCCGCTGGTGCTGGCAGGTGGATTGGGCGGTACGCTGCAGACGGGACGCAGCCTGAACTATCTCGGCGAAAGCGAAGACAAGCGTAAAATGTGCAGCCTCTACCTGTCGCTGATGGATCGTTTCGGCGTCAAGCTGGACAAATTCGGCGATGCCGATACGCGGTTGGAGCGGATCTGATCCGCCTGCGCCGTTCCTGAGTTTTGCGGAAGTCTTGCGGCCGCTCGCGCGGGAACCGGCGGCCGCGGCGCCGTGAACGCCGCCTTTTTGCCGCAATATTGCAACATTGCGGCCTCGCTCCCCAAGTCCGCAACCCCGCGAAAACGTGGCGTTTTCCAGTGATTTCCCAAAACAGGAACCGCGTTGTCGCAACGCGCGTTTCCATCTGCACAAAAACACATGGGAGCCAGACATGCGCACGACAATGATTTTGGGTTTTGCGGCGGCTTTGCTCGTCGCAGGTTGCGGCACCAATCCTGGTGACCGTGCGGCTAGCGGTGCCATGCTAGGCGCCGCCGGTGGTGCAGCGATTGGCGCGGCCGCCGGTAATCCTGCCCTGGGTGCCGCCGCTGGTGCGGTTGGTGGCGCGGTGATCGGTGCAGCCACCGATCCTTGCGACCTGAACCTGGGTGACCCGGTATGGCGGGACCATGGCGGGCGCGCGGCTTATGAACGCCGTTGCGGCCACCCGTATCGCGATTGAACATCGTGACTGGGTTGCTGTGAAGTCAAGTGCGGGGAAGCCCGGGCGCAAGCCCGGGTTTCTCATATCCGCACGTCGAAGGAACGCGGCGTGTCCTGCGCGCACATGATTTCAAAAGCGTGTTCGATGCCCCGCCGGAATCCAGCGGCATCGAACAAGGGCGCGGTGGCGAAATTGCGCTTCAACTTTTCCCGAAGCGCCGCCAGCTGCGTCGCGTCGCGCGCCAGTTCCAGTGCCCGGCTTTCATAGCCGGCCGGGTCCTCGACAATCAGTTCCGGAAGGCCCGTTGCGGTGAGCAGGCTGGCCGCGACCCGTCCGGAAAAGCTTTCGCCTTTGCAGGTCAAAACCGGCAGGCCGGCTCCCAAGGCGTCCGCCGCCGTGGCATGGGCATTGTAGGGCAAGGTGTCCAGGAACAGGTCTGCAAGCCGCAGGCGGGCGAGATGGGCGGCGAGCGGCACATCGCCGGCATAGACCAGCCGTGACGGATCCATACCCCGCAGCTGCGCCGCCCGTTCCAGATTGGCGCGCGTGTCGGGAGCCGGCCGTTTCAGCCACAGCACGCTCTGCGGCACCCCCTTCAGCAGCCGCATCCAAATGTCGAACATCGCTTCCGTGATTTTCCAATTTGTGTTGAAAGCACAGAAAACAAATCCCTGCTCCGGCAGGCCCATCTCGTTCCTGCCGGGAACCGGCGCGATCTCCCGGTTGGGATCGGTGGGGAAATAGCTATGGGGCAGGTGCACCAGTTGTTCGCTGTAAAAGGGCTGGTCCCCGAACGGCGCCACCACAGCATCGGCGATCAGATAGTCGATGAAGGAGGCGCCCGTGGTGCCGGGATAGCCCAGCCAGCTTGCCTGCACCGGCGCCGCGCGATGGGCAAAAATCCTTAGGCGCGCCTGGGCCGTATGGCCGCCCAGGTCGATGGCGATATCGATCTCCATCTCGCGCAGGCGCCGCGCGATATCCTCGCTGTTCAGGCGTGCAAAGTCGTGGAAACGGTCGCAGCCCTTCACCAGCCGGTCGCGGATGGCGCTGTCGTCGCTTGCGCCGATGGAAATGCCGATGACCTGGAACCGCGACCGGTCATGGCGTTCGATCAGCGGCGCCAGCTGGAAAGCCACCGCATGTTCGCGGAAATCGGCTGAAACATAGGCCAGCCTGATGCGGTCGTGGCGATATTTTTCGCCGCGCCACAAGTGCGGCAGGGGCTCGGGCACCAGGCTCTCGATGGTGCGCCGGGCGGATTGCAGCTGCAATTGCTTGTCTTGGCTATGGCCCAGCAAGGTCAGCGGCGGCGCTGCCGCGGCAACCTCGCTCAGGGGCATCCTTGCCACCCGCGCCCAGTCGCAAAGATCGAGCACCACCATGGTGCGGTTGGCCTGAGCGGGCAGATAGGTCGGGTCCAGGGCCAGGGCGCAATCATAGCTTTCCAGCGCCTCGCGGTGGCGCTCCAGCGCCGTCAGCACGGTGCCGCGATTGTGGTGGACCGCTGCGACATCTGATTTAAGCCGCTGAGCCGCGTCCAGGGCGGCGAGCGCTTCCTCGAAACGCTGCTGGTGGGACAGGATGACGCCGCGGTTGTACAGCGCCTCGAAATGCTCGGGCTGAATCGACAAGAGCCGGTCATAGGCGGCAAGCGCCTCGTCAAGACGCATCGCCGCCATCAAGGCGTGGGCGTGATGGGCCCGCGCCGTGATGTCCAGTGGCTTCAGCCGCATGGCCTTGCTCAACAAGGGGATGGCGTCGTCGAACTGCCCTTGTTGCGCCTTGAGGAACCCCAGCCTGTGCAGCGCCGCGAAGTTCTCCGGATCGGCGCGCAGCACCTGACGGTAGAGCTTTTCCGCTTCGGCCAGCCTGCCTGTGTTCTGGGCAGCCATGCCTTGCTCGAATAACCGACGCAACTCCAT
>DATBCP010000059.1:0-14010 GCA_036270435.1 Rhizomicrobium sp.
CTTCGTCCTCCGAAGTGGCATGGGCGCGAGCGCAAGCCAACAGAAGCTTCAATTCCTGAGCTTGTGGTTGTCGCTTTTGGCTTTGCATCTCGCAATTCGCTTCCGGGCAAGGCGTCATCGCCCGCAGGGGTTTGATGATTCTCATAGTATGGGCGGCGGTAACGCCAAATTACCTCGCTCTCGGAAAGTGGTTAAACGTGTGGTTTTCCCGTAGCGGCAGCCGCAACCGACGGCCATCATAAGAATGCCGGGGAAGTTAACCATAGCCGGGGGAAAAAACTCCCGGTTCGGCGCGGCCTATGAGATCGCAAAAGGCATTCGCGGCCGGCAGGAGGCACCAGGCCTTGCTACACGACTTCGCGTGCGAAACAGGTCCAGTCCGCGCCGTCCTCCAACAATTTCCGGAGCGCGGCTTCGTCCTGTTGGTCGGGATGGACACGCGTGCTTGCCGGAAGAAGCCGTGTTTCCGGCGTGAGGAGAGAGCGCCATGCCCGCCTGCCCTCAGAAGCGGGTCACGATCGCGCTCATGTCGGGCCGTGGACGCTCCTCAAGCGGCTCCTTGGCGGTGCCGATATAGACGAACCCCGCCATGCGTTCGCCGGACTTGAGGCCGATCTTCTGCTTCACCACCGGATGATAGGCGTACCATTCCGTCAGCCAGCTGGCGACGTATCCCAGAGAATGGGCGGCGACCAGAAGATTCTGGCACACCGCACCGGCCGACAATTCCTGTTCCCAGACTGGAATCTTGATCAGCTCCCGGGCGCAGGACACCACGCCGATCATCACCGGCGCCGAGGTCGCCCGGGCGCGCCATTCGTCCGCCTGGCCGGTGGTGGCGCCCTCCTGCATCAGGACATTCACCAATATGTCCGCGAAACGCTCGCAGGCCTCGCCTTCGAACAGGATGAAACGCCAGGGAACGAGCTTGCCATGATCGGGAACGCGCGCCCCGGCCTTGAGGATGTCGGCCAGCTGCTCTTTCGACGGTCCCGGCCCGGTCAGCGCCCTTGTTTTGCCGGAGCGGCGGCTCAGCAAGACATCCAGCGCTGTCGGGCCGGTACGGTTCAACTTGCCAGCGAGATTGCCAACGAGATTGTCAGTCTCCATGCGCGCTCCAATTCGATGCCGGGAAAATTTGGGAAGGGCGAAACTTTCTATCAGGCACATTTGGGACAATCCAGCTCATCGCGGCGCTGGCGCCGAATCTTCCAGTCCGCGCAGCAGCGTCACGTCGCCCACCAGGCGGTTGTCCCCAAGGCTGACCGGATTGTTGGTGTAGTTTTTGATAAAGGCGGTTGATCTGCCGGTGTCGTTGGCGAAGACATTGTTCTTGATGGCAATCTCTCCGGAAGGATTTTCGGCGCTCGGTCCTTCCGCGCCGATGGAGATGGCCACATTCTTGTTTTCCGAACGCGGACCCTTTTCGAGCTGGTTGCCGGAAATGACCGCGGAACCGCCATTGGGCAGGTCCACCAGATAGCTCGCCGAACCGGCGGGGCCGTCATGGATGATATTGTTGAGGATCTCCGTGCGGGCGGCGCGAGACTTGATATGGTGTCCCGCATGCTGTCCTTCGAATTCAGAATTCTCCACCCTGAGAAGCGCGATATGGCCGACATAGATGCCGTGCGCACAGGCGGCGATACAGTTGCCGTTGCCCCGGAAAGTGCTGTTCCTGACAATGATGGTGCTTAAGGCATTGGCGCCCGCCAGGATGCCATCCTCATTGTCGATGAAACGGCTGTTTTCCACCGTTAGCACCGGCCCCTCCGACCGGATGCCGGAGCCGTTATGGCTGCTCGCATGGGCGCCAAGGAAGGTGATGTTGCGGACCGTGATGTTGCGTCCGCGGGTGACGAACAGTCCCTTGTCGTCGCAAACCTCGCCCGTGATGGTGGCGCCGGAGCCCGTGCTTTCGATGACAAGGCCGTCCGTATTCCAGCGGACGCAATCCGAATAGGTGCCCGGCGCTATGCGGATGATGTCGCCCGGCTTGGCGGCGCGGGCCGCCAGGCTGGGGGTCGCGTAAGTCATGCCCGGGCCCACCGTCAGGACGCCCGGCTGTGGCTGCTGATTGCCGGCCGGCGAGCAGGCATAAAACAGGCCCGGCAACAAAAGCATGAAGGCGCGCTGCAGGAAATTGCCCATGAAGCCCCCTAAAGGGCCTGGATCATTCCGCGAGACGCGGCAGCTTGCAACCAGCCGCTGGAATATTGCGATTAACCCTTAATGGCCGGCCGGGCCTTCGCATCCGCGCATCTCTATTTGATGAAGTCCGCGATGATGGATGTCGGCGCGCCGTCGGACCGGCGCTTTTGCACCGGGCTGCGATAATCCGGCACACTGAGCCGGAATGTTCCGCTGGGCTTGAGCACACCGTAGATCTCGTCCAGCACGACCGGCACCTTTTCGAAAAGGATATGCTCCAGCACATCCTGGGCTCTAGGATGCCGTCATGGAGCCCTATCCGTCGTGGTTTCGAAGTCCGCAACAGGTCGATATTGGGCGGTATCAGCACTAATGCGCCGGAAGGGTCTGCAATTCGGCGACGGTTTTGTTCACGTCATCCCTGCTCAGGTCGCCGCCCGAAGCCTCTTGAAGGCTCTTCAAGCTCATATGCTTGAAGATCGGATATTGTGCGTCGGTCAAAAGTCCCGGCAGGTCCTTGTTGAGGATCGCGACTGCCGCCGGATCGGCCGCCAGGGTTTCAAGCGGCGTATCTTGACTATAGGAGGGCGTGGTCGCGGCCTTATTCTCCTGCGCCCAAGCCGCCGATGCGCATAACAGAAGCGAGGCAGCTATTGCCGTCCTGGAGAACATGCACGTTCCTTTTGCAATCTTCGTAAAAGTCTGGCCCGCGTTCTACACATAGGCAATGCAGTGGGCTCACAGGATTGTCGCAAAACATATTAAGTGTGTGTCATACGCGACGGTTCGGATGTATTTGAGAAGGACAGCCGCGCGCCTTCAGCCAAGACGTTGCGAAGGTGATCCTCTATTCCCGCCGTCGACAAATATCCGCTGGCTGCTGCGTGGTTCGACGCTGCCGCGGGGGAGGGACTTGTATTTGCTGCACTGCAACATAATATTGGGGAACCGCTATGTGGCGCAGAATGGTGAGTTTGATGCGATTTGACGGACCAGGGGCCAAGCCCAACCCGCTGAAACCCCGCCCCGATGCCGGCACGCCGCTGACGGAAACAGCCTTCGATCCCAATCCCGGAAATCTGCGCATGTTCCAATATGTGCCGCAGGGCTTGAAACCGGGCGCGCCACTGGTGGTGACGTTGCATGGCTGTGGTCAGACCGCCAGCGGTTATGATCTTGGCGCCGGCTGGTGCCAGTTGGCCGACCAAGCGGGCTTTGCGGTATTGGCGCCGGAGCAGAAGGCCGCCAACAATCCCCACACCTGTTTCGACTGGTTCAATCCCGAAGACATCGCCCGCGGCGGTGGCGAGGCCGCATCCATCGCCGCCATGGTGCGCAGCATGGTCGCGGCACACCGTCTGGATGCTGCCCGCGTCTTCATAACAGGCCTCTCGGCGGGAGGGGCGATGACGTCCGTTATGCTCGCTGTCTATCCCGAACTGTTCGCGGGCGGCGCGATCATCGCGGGCCTTCCCTATGGCGCCGCCGAGAATGTGCGCGACGCGCTGGAAAGCATGCGCAGCGCGCCGTTGCGTACACCGGGCCAATGGGGGGATCTGGTCCGCACCGCCTCGGACTATCGAGGTCCTTGGCCCAGGATTTCCATCTGGCATGGCGCGCTCGACACCACCGTGAACATCAACAATGCCCAGGCGCTCGCCGCACAATGGGCCGATCTGCACGGACTGTCCCTGGGTCCGGCGCGGCAGGAGCTGGTGAACGGCGCGATCCGGCTCAGCTGGGGCGATGCGCTGGAGGTCTACACGCTGGCAGCGCTTGGGCACGGCACGCCGATCGACTCCGCCGATCTCGGCCAGCCGGGGCCTTTCATTTTGGATGTGGGCATTTCCTCTTCCCGGCGCATCGCGCAGTTTTGGGGTCTTGCCTCCATGGGCCGGTCGCACATCCCCCCGCGTGCCGAGCCCGAGTCTTCATCGCTGCCTGAAATCGAAGACGCCTTGATGACAGGCAGCGAGCGGTCGGATATTTCACGCGGGTCCAAAGCGGAAAACCTGATCTGGCGGGCCTTGAAGGCGGCAGGCCTTATCCGGCGCTGACATTTTCATAGCCGGTTCCATCCCTCTAGCGATAAGTTCAGGGATGACGCTGGCCGCGCGCTTCTGTACGCTAGCGCAAACCATGGGCGATGCAGCTACCCTTCTCGAAACGCGCCGTCACCAGATGTTTCCGCATCTGGATGAGCATGACATTACGCGGCTGAGGCGCTTTGGCGAGGTCCGTCATTTCCCGGACGGCACGCTGATCATGAAGGCGGGCGAAGTCGCCCCCGGCTTGGTTTTGATACTGAAGGGCGAAGTCGATGTCCGCCAGGGCGGTGCGGTGTCCAGCGGCGCACCGATCATCCAACATGGTCCTGGCCATTTCCTGGGCGAGCTGGCGCAGCTCTCTGACCGGCCGGCGCTGGTGGATGCCAAGGCAATAGGCGAGGTCGAAGCCATCGTCATCCCGGCGCGCCGGCTGCGCGATGTGCTGGTGCAGGAAGCCGAGCTGGGCGAGCGGCTGATGCGTGCCCTGATCCTGCGGCGCGTCGGGCTTTTGCAATTGGGTCAGGCGGGTCCCATCCTGATAGGTCCTCTCGGCTCAGCCGACATGTTGCGGCTGGAGAATTTTCTCCGGCGCAACGGCCATCCCCATCGCGCCCTGGATTCCAACAATGACGGCTGCGCCCAGACGCTTTTGAAGCGTTTCACCATCCAGCCTGAGCACCTGCCCATCGTGCTTTGTCCCGGCGGCCAGATTTTGCGCAATCCCAGCGAAGGCGATCTGGCGCGCTGCATCGGATTGCTCAAGCCGATCGATCCCAGCTTTGTCTATGACACCGCCATCATCGGCGCTGGCCCGGCCGGATTGGCGGCGGCGGTCTATGCCGCGTCCGAAGGACTGAATGTGCTGGTGCTGGACTGCCGCAGTTTTGGCGGCCAGGCCGGCGCATCCGCCCGCATCGAGAACTACCTGGGCTTTCCCACTGGCATTTCCGGCCTTGCCCTGATGGCCAGGGCCTATAACCAGGCCCAGAAATTCGGCGCCGAGATTGCCATTCCCGACGAGGCGCAGTTGCTGCTGGATCCCGACAACCGGGGTTACCAGATCAAGCTGGGCAACGACGAGACCGTGTCGGCCAGGAGCATCGTGCTGGCGGGCGGGGCGCGCTATCGCCGCCTCGACCTGTCCAACCTGTCGGATTTCGAAGGCACCTGCGTGCATTATTGGGCGAGCGCGGTGGAAACACGGCTCTGCGCCGGGCGGGATGTGGTGCTGTGCGGCGCCGGCAATTCGGCCGGGCAGGCAACGGTTTTCCTGGCCGGGAAGGTGAAGAAACTCTGGATGGTGGTGCGCGGCCGCGATCTGGAATCCTCCATGTCGCGATATCTGATCGACCGCATTCATGCCCTTCCCAATGTCGAGGTCCTGTTGCGCACGGAAATCTGTGGCTTGGAAGGATCGGAAGCCAATCTCCAGCGGGTCCGCTGGAGGGATCGCGACACCGGAGCGGAGACCTGCCACGACGTGGGCCATGTCTTTTCCTTCATCGGCGCCGAGCCGAACACCGAATGGCTGGGGGCGTCCGGCATTCATCTGGATGACAAGGGGTTCGTCGTCACCGGTGTGAATGGGAGCCATCCCCTGGCCACCAACTGCGACGGAATTTTCGCGGTGGGCGATATACGCTGCGGCTCGGTCAAGCGGGTGGCGGCAGCGGTTGGCGAAGGCTCCGGCGTGGTATCGGCGGTCCATGCCTATCTGGCGGACCGGCGCGCCGCGTCGGAACAAAAGGCGGCGGCGGAGTAGATGGCTGAAGATTTCTGCAGCCATCTCGGGACCATCCAGAAAGTCACGCCGGGCACCAAAGGTTGCGAGGAATGCTTCAAGCTGGGCTGGGAATGGTTTCACCTGCGTGTCTGCCGGTCATGCGGCCATGTCGGCTGCTGCGACCAGTCGCGCGGCAAGCATGCCACCAGGCATTTCCATCATACCGGACACCCCATCATTGAAGGCTATGATCCTCCCGAAGGCTGGGGCTGGTGCTATATTGACGAGGTGATGTTCGACCTGGGCGGCAATGTCACGCCGCAATTGGGACCAATTCCGCGTTACTATTGATTGTTGGGACTGCCGCGTAACGGGAGGGCACTGTGCACGAGATTATCCGCGAAGGGTTTGACGTGTTCCTGCATGATGGCAGCAAGGGCTTCGGTGCGGTGCGTCAGGTCCGCAAGCATGAGCTGGTCGTCTATATCGAAAATGCGGGGGATTTCGAGGTTCCCTTCGCGGCGGTGAAGGACGCCGAGGCCGGCAAGGTGATTTTGGATTCCGGCAAGCTGGATCCCAAGTTGCGGGCCGCCATCCGCCGCGCCCATTCCGGCGAAGACCCGCGCATTCCGTAACAATAAAAAGAAGAGCCGGGTACCTGTGAAAAAGCTGCTCTTGATAGGAGCCATTCTGGTCCTGACCGTGCCTGTACTGAACCCTTGCGCATGGGCCCGCGAACGGTGGACGCCGGCGGAGGCCAATGTTTGGTACGCCAAGCAGAAATGGCCGGTGGGCGCCAACTATATTCCCGCCAATGCCATCAACCAGCTGGAGATGTGGCAGGCGGCGAGTTTCGATCCCAAAACCATCGACAAGGAACTGGGCTGGGCGCAGGCGATGGGCATGACCACCATGCGGGTCTTCCTGCATGATGCTTTGTGGCAGCAGGATGCCGCCGGCTTCAAGCAGCGCATCGATGCATTTCTGGTGATTGCCGCAAGACACGGCATCAAACCGCTTTTTGTCCTGTTCGATTCCTGCTGGGACCCGGATCCCAGGCTGGGTCCGCAGCACCCACCGATTCCGGGCGTGCATAACAGTGGTTGGGTCCAGGGCCCCGGCGCCAAGGCGCTGGCGGATCCTTCGCAATATCCGCGGCTGGAAGCTTATGTGAAGGATGTGGTGGGGCACTTCGCCAAGGATGACCGTATCCTAGGCTGGGATGTCTGGAACGAGCCGGACAACGGCAATGGCAATTCCTATCCTGACACCAGCCAGGCGCGCTTTGACCATGTCACCGCGCTTTTGCCGCGTGTGTTCGAATGGGCGCAATCGGCCGATCCATCGCAGCCACTGACCAGCGGAATCTGGCATCATGACCATTGGGAAAATCTCAGCGGGTTGAATGCGATCGAGAAAACACAACTCACCCGCTCCGATGTGATTTCCTTCCATGATTATAGCTGGCCGGAAATTTTCGAGGCGCGGGCCAGGTCGCTGGAAAGTTATGGCCGGCCCATCATCTGCACCGAATATATGGCGCGGGGCGCGGGCTCGATCATTGACACGGTGCTGCCCATCGGCAAGCGCCATAATATCGGCATGATCAATTGGGGCTTTGTCGTGGGCAAGACGCAGACCAACCTGCCTTGGGACAGCTGGCAGCGGCCTTATACCCTGCGGCCGCCGGTGGTGTGGCACCACGAGCTTTTGCAGGGGGACGGCACACCCTACCGGCCGCGCGAGATCGAGATCATCAAAAAGCTGAGCGCGGCGCCCAAGGGCGTCGTGCCTGCCGTCGAATAGATCACTTCCAAGGCGTGACGGGTGGCACCTTGTCGGTGGCAGGCTCAGCCGGCACCGAACCGAAATCGGCGGGCGAGACGATCTCCAGATACTCCATGTCGGGAGAGTAGTCGAACAGGTAGTGCACCATGCCCGGACGCTGATGCACCACATCGCCCGCTTCCACCAATGTCGCTTTGTCTTCATACATGAAGCGGGCCCAACCCTTCATCATGATCACGATCTGGAATTCGCAGACATGGTAGTGCCAGCCCGTGCCGTCTACCGGCGGCAGATTGGCCTTCACCAGATGGGCGATCACTTTGCCATTGGTGGCGCCGGCAATGCCCAGATCGCGATAGAAAAAGAAATCCCGCAAACCGCCGGATTTGTAAGGCGTGTCGCCGGGCTTGATGTGGCTGAAAACGGTGTTCGTTGGCTCCTGACCCATGGCCGGTCTCCAATGCTGCATTGCACCATTAAGGCACTATTCCCCTTGGTTGAAAAGACCCAAAGAAATCTGGAATCAAATGACCAGGGTCGGCAACCTTGCCGAATAATTGTGCAATCGCGGTAGGCCCTGGAGTCAGGGGCCCAAGGGCATCAGGCCGTTGTTCTTCCACACCGGGGCATTCTGCGGGTCGGTGAGGAAGGTGATGAAAGCCTGCGCCTCCACCGCATCGACGGTTTGCGCGGCGATGCCGGCGGAAAAGTCCACCCCCGCGCCATAACTCTCCGGAACCGGTCCCGCCAGCGTGACAGCTTTGTTCGTGGCAAGTTCCGGCAGCATCTGCAGGGCAATGTCCGCGCGGCCATCGAGCAGCGCAGTGACTGCCACGCCTTGAACGGGAACCCGTTTGACGCGGGAAAATTGCGGCGCGCTCAGCAGCTGGTCAATGACTTGTCCCGCCGAGGTGCCCGCCCTGGGATCGGCATAGGCCACGCCTTTTGCCGCCAACAGAGCGGCGGCGAATTTCTCGGGCGTGGAAATATCGGGGACCTTGGCGCCCGCTTTGACCCCGACGCCCACTTCCACACGGCCGAGCGGTGTCATGCCGGTAACCCTGGGCGTGCTGGCCAGATCCGCCGTCGGCAGGACCACGACATCCGCCGCACCGCCGCTGTTGAGCGTGTCGAAAACCTTGTCGCGGGCGCCGCCGCCCAGCGTGATCGCCTCGCCCGTCTTGGCGCTGAACTGGGCGCCCAGCGCGCCAAGCCCCGGCGTCACGGAAGCGGGAGCCAAAACCGTGAGGCTGGCCGCGCTTGCGGGCGCCGCCAGCCAGCACAGCAGCAATATGCAAAGGCTAGACTTCTTTGGGGTCAACTTTCAGCACATCGATCATGTATTTCTTGTCGGCGGCCAGCAGCGCTTCCATGGTGCTGCCCTTGGGAATCATGGACGCATCGTAATCGAGCGTCACCCAGCCCTTGAAGTTCTTCTCGATCAGGTATTTCTGGATGGCGGGGAAGTCGACGCCGCCGGAATCCGGCCCGCTCATGCTGCGGAACCAGCCATGGCCGCCGGCATCGTCACCGGTGCGCGGCACCGCTACTTTGCGGTTGCCTTTCAGCTTTGTCGGGGCACCCTTGTAATGGATCGCGGCGATGCGCGGCCAATAGGTGGTGAGGACTTCCATCGGCACCAGCCCACCCAATACCAGATGCGAGGTATCGGCGGTGAGCCAGACATAGGCCGGATCGGTCTCCTTCATCAGCAAGTCTACTTCGTGCTGGTTCTGCACCAGCGAGTTGACGTGCGGATGCGGCGCCAGCCTCAGGCCCACTTTGATGGTTTCCTTGCCGATGCGGTTCATTGCGTCGGCGCAACGCTTGATCTGCTCGTCATTGGTGTCATAGCCCGCCGGACGCGGACCCATGTTCATCTTGAAATGGGTGCAATAGCCGAAGGGCGCGATGAAGTTCTGGGCGAAGGCGATATGGTCCTTTACCGACTTATCGACCTTGTCGGGATCATAAAAGTTGCCGGAGAAATCGCCGCCTCCGCCATTGGAGCAGGTCGCCATCCGGATGTGATGGTCGGTCATGAACTTCTTCAGGGCCAACGGCTTGTCGAGATAATTCATGATATTGTTGCGGAAAGGCTCGACGCCCTTGAAGCCCAGCCGCTCCCCGACCCTGACCGCCTCCTCGATATTGGTCTCCCAGGAGATGGCGCTATAGGCAAAACGAAAGGGCAGGGGCCTGGATTGGGCCAGGGCGGCGCCCGGCGCGCCCGCCACAGCGGCCAAAGAGGCCCCATAAGCCGTGGAAGTCTGCAGGAAACGGCGGCGCGTAGGTGTGAATGTCACTGAGGCCTCCCGGCATTTTTCTGGTTTTGACCAAGACTTGCACGGACGGCCCGGATTTGCCTAGTGGGCCCGCCCCTCCCAAAAACAGACCTGGGCATGAACCGATGCTCCTTTTGCGCCGTAGAATAGGCCTGCATGTCGCTGGGCTTCCTCACCCTGTTGATGTCCCGCTCCGGCTTTGTGGCGCACCAGGACCTGGCCTTTGGCGAGGACCCGTGCCAGAGGCTGGATGTCTATGTGCCCAGCGCGTTGCGCGCGCCGGCTCCCCTGCTGTTGTTTTTCCCGGGCGGCGGCTGGCAGGGGCTTCAGCGCGGCAAATATTGGGCATTCGGCCAGGTCTTTGCCGGCGCCGGAATCGTGACCGTGGTGGCGGGCTACCGGCTTTATCCGCAGGTGAAATATCCCGCCTTTGTCGAGGACGCCGCCGCCGCGCTCGCCTGGCTTCGGTCCCATGCCGTCAACTATGGCGGCGATCCGGCGCGGTTGTTCGTCAGCGGCCATTCGGCGGGTGCCTATAACGGGGTGATGCTGGCGTCGGAGCCCACCTTCCTGCACGCCAAGGGCGGCAATCTCGGCTGGATCCGCGGGGTGATCGGCATTGCGGGACCTTATGATTTTCTGCCGCTGCAACAAAGGGAATATGTCGACATGTTCCATGGCCGCGACAATCCGGGCTCCATGCCGGTCAATCACGTGACTGGTCCGCGTCCGCCCATGCTGCTGGTGACCGGCACAAGCGACCGCACGGTTTCGCCACACAACACCGCACGCATGGCGGCCCGGCTGAGGGCGGTGGGCAGCGCGGTCGAGGAAATTCATTATCGCGGCATCGGTCATGTCGCGGTTCTTTTGTCCCTGCTGCCGGGCTTGCGCCGCCTGGCGCCCTTGCGACAGGACATGTTGGACTTTATCCACTCCCATTAATGGCAAAGAGACACGTATTGCCCGACCGGCTGAGGCCGGGCTTGAAACTGGTTTTCTGCGGTACGGCGGCGGGCCGCCAGTCGGCGCTGCAACAGGCCTATTACGCCCATGGCCAAAACAAATTCTGGACGACGCTGCACAGGATCGGCCTGACGCCCAGCCTGTTGGCGCCCAAGGATTATGAAAAGCTTTGGGAGCTTGGCATCGGGCTCACCGACATCGCCAAACATGTCTATGGCATGGACCATCAGCTGCCTGGCAATGCGCTGGGACCCGAGGCGGTCGCCGCCCTCAAGGCGCGCATCCGCAAAGCGCAGCCCCGCATCCTGGCCTTCACCAGCCTTAATGGTGGACGCAAGGTGATGGGGGCGGCAGCCATGGCGGGCGAACAATCCGAAAAGCTGGGCGAGACGCGGGTCTTCATTCTGCCTTCGCCCTCGCCATTGGCCGACAATCATTGGGACATCGGACCCTGGCGCGCGCTGGCAAGGGCGGTGAAGCAATTGCGCTGAATTTTGGACTTCAGGGGACCGCCGAGGCGACGGCGCGCGGCGCGGTTTGCGGATCCGTGAAGCGGACGCAATGTTCCGGCGACAGTTCCGGCCCGCACATCGCGCCGGCATCATCCGCCAGGTTCACCCGGTAAGGCCCGATTGCCGGATCGGCCATGGCAAAGTCGGTTTGGATGATCTGTGCGCCGCTGGCAAAGGCGGCGGCGCGGCGCGCGCCATTATTTTCCCGTGCCTCTCGCGCCTGTTCATCGGCCCGCGTCAGGACGACAAATCCCTCTTGCACGGCCTGCCGGATGCGGGCGCCATCCTTGACGGGGTTCGGAATGGAGACGAAGGCGGCCCAAGGTGCATCGGTCAAGGGCGCGTCGGTCGCATCGGTGGCGACGAACATCACACGCCCTTCCAGTGATTTGCGCTGGCCCTGATAGGCCTTGGCCTTGGCGGCGTCGTTCAGCACAAAGATCAGCTTGCCGCGCGCCTTCTCCAGGCTGGGCCAGGCATGCGCCAATGCTGCTTCGCGCAAAGAGGCATGGTTGCCCTGGAGTTGGTCAGGAGTGATGACCTTGTCGGCCGGAACGGTGGCGCGGATTTCGGCATCCAGCGCGTTCAATGCCGTTTCATCGCAAGCCTGCGGCGTGGTGGCGCCCGGCATCGGCGTCTTGCTGTCATTGATCGTCAGGGTGATGAAAATCGGCAGGTGGCGGGGATGGGCTTTCGACCAGGCGGTGACCTGTTTCAAGCAATCCTGCAAGGCCAGACAGGAGGAACGATAATCCACATCCAGCACATGGATCACCTTGAAACCCGGCTTCGCCATGGCATGGATGTAATCGTCAGGCAACAGATCCATCGCCATCCCGGCGCCGGCGGGATTCTTGTAGGCGCCGCCTTTGGGATCATAGGCGACATCGAATTGCAGGCCGCGCACGTCATTGTCGAGTTGAACGGTCAGCGGCGCCTGGCCAAAGTCCAACGCTTCGGCATTCTCCTTGCCGCCCATGCGGATCAAAGCCATCAGTGCCTTATCGGGCCGCTGCTTGGTGCTCTCCGCGGTGGCAACGAGTTGGAGTTGGTCGAGACGGAGATTGGCATCTATCCATTTTGGGCTGCAGCGGCTGTCACAGGGGCGCGCCGCCGGCGAGGCGGAAGGATGCGCGACATTGGCCATGGGGGAAGAAAGCTGCCCCGCGGCAGCCATCACGAAGATACTGGCGGGAACCAGGAACAGGGCGGCAAAAGCGTGGCGCATGTTCCCTGTCCCCTGCGGCCTACACCCGTCTTGCCACGGTCAGGCCCGCAATCAGCAGCACCAGGAAGATGACCAGGAAAATGAAGAACAGGGTTTTGGCGATGGCGATGGATGTTCCCGCGACGCCGGTGAAACCCAACAAGCCTGCGATCAAGCCAATCACCAGGAATATCAGGGCCCATCTCAGCATGGGGAGCTCCGTTGCGTTCCGAGTTTCTTACAGACACAACACGTAATCTCCCGTGACAGTTCCCAAGGCATTTTTGAGGCAATTACGGCAGCGTGTCAGGGCCGCCTGTCGCGCAGCTGATTCGATCCGCGCGTCGCATCATGCAGCAATTGTTCTGCCGGGGACGCCGTCGCCGGTTGCTGCGTCATGGGCATCGGCGCAGCTAGCGCCCAGTTGACGATCTGGGTGACGGCGGTGCCGAGCCCCTGGCGCAAGACTTGCGCCACTGCGCCGGCGCTGTTGGCCGAGGCATTCGATGTCTGGCTCGTCGAAAAGCTCGAGACGATGGCCCGGCCATGGGCGGTGGAGAGTTTCGCGGTCAGGCTGACCGTCACCTGCGGAATGCCGTCCGCCTGTGCATAGCGGGCCGAAAAATCCTTGATCTCGATCACCAGATTGTAGTCGGCATGCAGCGCGGCCTGTTCCGGCGCCACCGCATCGATGCGGCCCGACGCTTCGAAACCGTCCAGCAGTGCCTGTTGCACCAGGGTCGGAACGCGGTCCGGGTAGCTGGCCTTGGCATAGTAATCCATGCTGCCGTCCGGCTGGTTCAACGCCATGCGCTCGCTGTCCAGGCCCGGCGCCACATCGGGTCGCATGATGGCCAGCGCCCATCCCACTTTTTCGCCGCTGCCGGCGGGAAAGGATGGCCGCACCGGATAAAGGGCGCCGGCGTCCTGCGGCCCCAGATTCAGCGGATTGCTGCCGCAGGCGGACAAGCCAAGCGCAGATGCCGCAATCAGGAAAAGCCGTCGTTCCATCATCACGCGCCTCATTTGGGTTCATACCCCTTGCGCCGGTCGCCGAACAAAAGCTTGGTCGGCGTGCGATTGAGCTGCTCGGACAGTTGGTCGAGGTTGGCCACCAGCCGCCGGGTTTCGCCAATCAGGTCGGAAAGTTGCGCCAGCCCATCGCCGTTGATGAAAGCGTCGGCATCGTCGGCGACCTTGCCGTACTTCTGCACCGTCAGGTCCACCTTGCTCAGCGCGTCATCCAGTTGCGGCCGGAGATTGCTGGAGGCCGCGCTGAGATTGGCCATCGTCGTGTTGGCATTGGCGATGGTGGCGTCGATATCGGCGC
>DATBCP010000060.1:0-2441 GCA_036270435.1 Rhizomicrobium sp.
ATCCGCTGGGGCGCCGATACGGTGATGGACTTGTCCACCGGGCGTCACATCCACACCATCCGCGAATGGATCATCCGCAATGCACCGGTGCCGATCGGCACGGTGCCGATCTACCAGGCTTTGGAAAAGGTCGGCGGCGTGGCCGAGGACCTTTCCTGGGAGATCTATCGCGACACGTTGATCGAGCAGTGCGAGCAGGGGGTGGATTATTTCACCGTCCATGCCGGCGTGCGGCTGGCGCATATCCCGCTGACGGCGGACCGGGTCACCGGCATCGTCAGCCGTGGCGGCTCCATCCTGGCCAAATGGTGCCTGGCGCATCACAAGGAGAATTTCCTTTACAGCCATTTCGAGGACATTTGCGAAATCCTCAAACAGTATGACGTGTCCTTCTCGTTGGGCGATGGCTTGCGCCCCGGCTCGACGGCGGACGCCAATGACGCCGCGCAATTCGCCGAGCTGGATACGCTGGGCGAGTTGAACCGCATCGCCCAGAAGCATGACGTGCAGGTGATGATCGAAGGCCCCGGCCATGTGCCGATGCACAAGATCAAGGAGAATATGGACCGGCAGCTGGCCGCTTGCGACGAAGCGCCCTTTTATACTTTGGGTCCGCTGACCACCGACGTGGCGCCCGGCTATGACCACATCACCAGCGCGATCGGCGCTGCCATGATCGGCTGGTTCGGCACCGCCATGCTCTGCTATGTCACGCCTAAGGAACATCTGGGCCTGCCCGACCGCGACGATGTGAAGGCCGGCGTGATCGCCTATCGCATCGCCGCCCATGCCGCCGACCTGGCCAAGGGCCATCCGGCGGCGCGCCTCTGGGACGATGCCATGTCAAAGGCGCGGTTCGAATTCCGCTGGCGCGATCAGTTCGCCTTGGCGTTGGACCCGGAAACGGCGCAGCTCTATCACGATGAGACGCTTCCGGCCGAAGGCGCCAAGATCGCCCATTTCTGCTCCATGTGCGGGCCGAAATTCTGCTCCATGAAGATTTCGCAGGAAGTGCGCGACGCCGCCAAGGGCCGGAATGACACCATGTCCACGGCGGAAATTCGCGCCGCCATGGCCAGGAAAGCCGAGGAGTTCAAGCAGAGCGGTGGGGAGATCTACCTGCATAAGCCTGCGGCGGAATAGTGCAAGGCAGTCTCGAAAATCCGCCCGTCGTGATCTCCATGTCGCGAAGGAAGGTTGTCTGGCTGCTCGTGTTGGGTGTTGCATTAACCGCCATGGGAGTCTGGCTTGCCGCCAACAAGCCTGACGATTGGCGCGGTTATTTGTGTGCCGGTTTTTTTGGACTATGTATCCCGGTGTTTGTCTGGCAACTGCTGTCGCCGCCGCGCCTCGAGGTTTCGGTGCGCGGCATTTTCTGGTTTACGGGCCGAAACACGCAGACCTTTCTCTGGAAAGAGTTTTCAGGATTTCGTGCCTATCGACCGGCACCTCGAACGGTTTCCCAACATGTCGGCTTTGAGTATGCACCGGATTGTCCCAGGCGAAGCAAGATGACGGCGGTCGCGCATGCCATGGTTGGTGTCGATGGTAGTTTCGGGGGCAATTGGGAAATATCGGCACAGGATTTGGCCGACCTGTTAAATCAGGCAAGGCAGAAATGGGGCTAGCCCATCGGCGTCGCGGCTGATCGCGCCGGAACCCTATTTTGGTGCTATAAGGGCGGGGCGAGGGCGCGCCACCAGGAGCGTGTCATGAAATGCGCCTTTCTTTTCGTTCTGCTCGCCACTGCAACGCCCGCCTTGGCCGATGCCAGTGGCATTTGCGTCGATGCTAGCGACCGCAACCGGTATAATGCCCGGCCGCTATCCGTGCATGAGGTGTTGGCCAAGAATGCCTTCGGCCAGGAAAAGGGCGCCGCGCGGATTTCCACCACCTGTATTCATATCTATCGTGACTCTTTTGTGGCGCTGCATTCGCTGACAAAATGCATCGACAAGGGGGACGAAGTGGCGGTCTCCACCGTCGATGGCCGGCATGAGCAGTGCAGGGTCACCGGTGTGGCGCCGGCGGCCCAGAGCTATGCGGACGCGAAGTACAGTTATAATTAGCAGACCAATCCCGTCGGTCTTTTACTTGTCATGCCCGCGCAAGCGGGCATCCAACTTCTTTATCATGCGATGAACTCGATCCAAGTTGGATTCCCGTTCATACGCTGTCGCTATGAACTCGCGGGAGTGACAATAGTGGGCTTTACCGCAACGGTCTGTGGCCGGTGATTGCGTTCCAGATCACCAGCACAAGGATGGCGCCGATCACCGCCACCAGGGTCGAAACGATGAAGCCGTGCTGCTCGTATTGGAAGCCGCCGTCAAGCGCGCGGAAAATAAAACCGCCGGCCAGCGCGCCAACCAATCCAAGCGCGATATTGACCATGCAGCCGCTGCCATCCTTGCCCATGATGCGGCTGGACAGCCAGCCGA
>DATBCP010000061.1:0-3770 GCA_036270435.1 Rhizomicrobium sp.
TTCGCCGGGCAATCGCCTGCCGGCGATTGCTATTTCCGGCTCACCCTGCCCACGTCACAAAATCCCTGCGGCGCCGGTGCTTCCAGCTGGGAAAATCAGGCTCTCAAGTGCGCTCCCGTGAGGTTCCATTCATCCTGGAGCATGGCCAGATCATCGGGCGGCTGATCTTCGAACGGTTAACGGACCCGCCGCCCGAAGGCTATGGCGAAGGGCTGGGCTCCAACTATCAGCGACAAGGCCTGAAGCTGTCCAAGCACTTTCGTGCTGGGTGACAGTCGAAGCGCGCGAGTGTTTGGTAACAATTGTTGCGAAAAACCCACATCGTCCGTGCAAAGAAGAGCAAGCCCAAGCAAAACCGTTGCGTTGGCCTGCGTCTCCGGCACAGTTAGCACAGCTCGTGGATGGACGGTTTGGGGAAACCCCGTGAGCTGTTGGTTGAGGGTTTTGGGGGCCCGGCCAGCTGTCCTGTTTGAAGGGGGCAGTGAGAGGCGGTTACGGCGCTGAAGCAGCCGGCCGCCTCTTGTTTTTGTTGCATGACCCTGACTTTGGCGCCTCTGCCCTCTCTCAAAACCGACCGGCTGATCCTGCGTCCCCAGGAAGATGTGGACGCGCCGGCCCTGTTCGCGATTCTAAACGACGACCGCGCGATGCGTTTTTGGAATCGTTCCACAATAGCCCGGCTGGCGGTGGTGGAAGAACTGGTGCGCGAGCAGCAGGCGGCGATGGCCGAGGGACAATGTTGCTACTGGACGCTGATCCAGAGCGACGAGGCCATTGGCAGCATCGATCTCAGCCTGATCGAGGCCGGTTCGGCCGAGCTTGGCTTCCTGCTCAGGCCTGATCGCTGGGGCCGAGGCCTGGCAAGCGAAGCGGTGGGCGCGGTGGTCGCTCACGCCCTTGGTCCGCTGGCACTGACGCGGCTGGCCGCGGCGGTGCAGACCGCCAATCGCGCCGCGGCACGGGTCCTGGAAAAGAATGGTTTTGTCTGCGTCGCCGAGCGCAGGGCCGCGATATCCAGCGGCGAATTGCGGGACTGCGCCTTCTACAGGCTCAGCCGCTGAACCACGCCGCCGCTTCGCGCCTCAAGCCGGCGGTGAGTTGCCCACTCCGAACGACCAGATGTGACCGGCATGGTCCACCACGAACAACTTGCCCAGCGCCACCACCGGCTGGGTGAAGTGCACGGAATTGCCGTCCATCGCCTTGCCGCTGGACCACAGCTCCTTGCCGGTTTCCGCGTCAAAGGCGAACAAGGTCATGGTCGCATGCGGCACCATGATGCGGTTGTTGGCCCCCAGTTCCGGCGACCAGCCGGGCTTGCGTGTGCCGTCGGGATTGAAAATATCCTTGGGCACTTGCACGGCGCTTTCCGCGGTCTGCAGGGCATAGACAATGCCATTGGCGATCACCGGCGGCGCCGCCAGGTTGAGATCGCGCGAGATCCATTGCGGCTGCAATTCCACCTTGCCCGCATTGTCCACCACCTTGAAGGCCATGATGCTGCCATTGGGTGCATCGCCATTGGTCATGGGAAATTTCGGCGCATTCTTGCCCGGCGCGCCCCACATAGGCGTGTAGAGCCAGCGTTCGCCCCTGTCGCTCAGCATGGTGGCCATGTTGCCCCACACGCCTTGCGCCTGGAAATCCTGGATGTCGTTGCCCAGGCGCGGCGACTGGTAGAGCGAGGTCATGTGATCCACGCCGCCCAGATTGTCGGCGTCCAGCAGATAGATCACCGATTCCTTGGAGGCGGTGGCTGCGATGTTGCGCTTGCCAAAGGGAAACAGCAGCACGCCGCCCGAACCGAAATCGAGGTCGCGGGCATTGACATATTTCCAATGCGAAGGCGTGAAACTGTCATTCAAGCCCCAGGCATGCGGGCGGATTGCCAACACCATATCGCCATAGATGCCGCTGCCGGGATTGTTGGGACCGTCTGCGGTCGCGACATAGGCGCCTTGGGGTCCACAGGCGACGCCACTTGCGCCCCAGGGACCCGCCGGACGGCCCTTGCCGGTATAGAAGCGCGACAGTGACGGATGGGCGGGATCGGAAACGTCCATCGCCGCCACGGTGCCAAACTCCACCGGCTGGGCGGGACTGCCGCCGCAGCCGCGCGCCGTGGTGGTGTAGACCACATCATCGACGATGGTGAGGCTCCAATTGCGGCTGTAAGGCTGCACCATGTCGGTGGGGGTGAGGGCTTCGGCGCCGTCGCCCAGCTTGGCGCCCCGCAGCTTTCCATCGCTGGTGGTGAGATAAATGACGCCCTTGGCCTTGTCGATGGCGGGCGTCGCCTGTTCGGTGTTGGAGCAGCTGATGACCCGGGGCCGGAGCGGCTTGATCGGATTTTCGAAGTGCTTCTGCCAGACGATGGCGCCGCTATTGGCATCCATCGCGGTGAGGGTGTCGTCCATGCCGATGGTGAAGACCAGATCCTTGGTCCCGCCCGATGTGGCCACGCCGCCTGCGACCACCGGTGCGGTCAAGGTCGACAGGACCAAGGCGGGCGTGTTGGTCAGGAGTTGCCGGTTCCATAACGGCTTCATCCTGGCCACGGTCTTTTTGGTGAGTCGGGTCTCGCCGCGATTCCAACCGGTGCGCTCGCGGTCGTAATTGTAGACCGCCCAGTCCGACACCGCCGGTCCCGGCTCGATCGGCTTGATCACCGGCGCCAGCTCCGGACGCATGTTCGGCATGGGCGCGAGCTGTTGCGCCGCGGCGGGCAGTGTGAGCGCGGTCAAGACCGCGAGCTTGAACGTGATCCTGGTCATCCCATCCCCTTTTTTGACGGTCCGCGCCGTCTTGAGAGGAAGCGTCCTCCATCCCCGTCCCCCCTGTCAACCAAGCCTGAGACGGCCCAAATCCCGCAAATGGCGGAAAATACGGGCTTGCCGGCGTACGCTGCAGCGCATTTCACAACATCCTGCCGTCTGCTTTCTCGAGTGCGATGTCCTGCCCGGCCCTGCTCCAGCCCAGCCGGAGATCCGCCACCTCATGCAAGGCGAAGGCGGGATTGGCCCGGCGCCGTGATCGCAAAAAAATCGTCACGACTTCGGGTAGTCCCTCCACAACCATTCCAGTGCCGCCGGCAAGGTCTGGCGCACCACCCTATTGTCGACATGGTGCGCGTCCATGGCGAAGACATGGCGATAGTCATAGCCCTTCTGCTTCAGCGCCGCCGCCATGCGGTTGTTGGCCAAAGGCCAGTTGTGCCAGGTGTTCTCCGGATCGTCGAAATGCAGGTCCTTTTCGCCCACTTCCATCCAGATGCGGATGGGTTTCTTCGCGGTCTTGGGAATCAAGCTGGCGTGATACTCCCAACCGCCGCGTGGAGTCTTGGGGTCTTGCGGTGAAGCCTGATTGACGAAGGTACCGGAATAGGAAAGCACCTTGTGGTAACGCTCGGGATGGAACAGGCCATGGTCCAGGCGCAGATCGCGCCCGAGGAACCGCCCATGGCGGCGCGGCCTTCCGGATCGCTGGTGAAGGTGACGCCGTATTTCTGCGCCACCGCCGGCAGCAATTCCTGCTCGACCCAGTTGGAATAACGGTCCGACAGCGTGTCATATTCCAACCCGCGCTCCGACCCTTGTGCGTCGCTGCCGCCGGAGTCCGGCGCGATGATGATCATCGCCGGCACGCGATGGGCCGCGATCATATTGTCCAGCACCGGCGCCATGCGATTGATGTAGGAATGGCCATCCTGCACCACCATGAAGGGTGCATTGGGCTTAATCTGCTTGGGAATATAGACATAGACATGCCGC
>DATBCP010000062.1:0-3958 GCA_036270435.1 Rhizomicrobium sp.
TTCGCTGTCTCTCTATTCCAAAGTCGCCCCGCTCAAGATCGCCTCGCTGATGATGGCGGTGAATTTCCTACCCAATTTTCTGGGCGGCGGTTTGCTGCAAGGCTATCTGGGAACCTATTGGACCGCGATGAGCAAGCCCGCTTTCTTCATAATGATTGCGGGCGTCTCGGCCATCGCGGGATTGATGATCTGGGCGTTGGAACGGCCGCTCAGGCCTTTGCTGGAAGAAAAACAATGAGCAAGGACAAACCGGAAACCCGCATCGTCTCCGAAGGACGGATGAGCAAGGAGCATTTCGGCGCGGTGAACACGCCGGTCTATCGCGCCTCCACCATCCTTTATCCCGACATGGCCGCCATCAAGGCGAACACCCAACGTTACACCTATGGCCGGCGCGGCACCCCCAGCACCGAAAGCTTCGAGGATGCCATCTCCAGCCTGGAGGGCGCCGCCAGGACTGTAAGCGTCACCTCCGGCGTCCAGGCCATCGCGCTCGCCATCCTGTCGGTGTGCAGCGCGGGCGATCATCTCCTGATGGTGGACAGCTGCTATGAGCCCACGCGCATTCTCTGCGACCGCACGCTGCGGCGTCTCGGCATCGAGACCAGTTATTATCCGCCAGGCGCCGATATCGCGGCCTATCTCAAGCCCAACACCAAAGCCGTGTTCTGCGAAAGCCCCGGCTCGCTGACCTTTGAGGTACAGGACGTGCCGGCCATCGTGAAGGCGGCGCACGCCCATAACAACGGCAAAGGCGCCTCGGTCCTGATGGACAATACCTGGGCGACGCCGCTCTATTTCCAACCGTTGAAGCAGGGCGTGGATCTCTCCATCCAAGCCGCCACAAAATATATCGGCGGCCATGCCGATGTGATGCTGGGCTATGTCGCGGCCAATGAGCGCCATGCGGCCCGGCTGCACCAGGTCCATGGCGATCTGGGCCTCTATGCCAGCGGCGACGACTGCTTCCTGGGCTTGAGGGGGTTGCGCACCCTGGCGGTGCGGCTGGCGCGTCACCAGGAAACAGCACTCACCCTGGCGCGCTGGCTGCAGGCGCGCGCCGAGATCGCCCGCATCCTTTATCCGCCGCTGGAGGGCGATCCCGGCCATGTCCTGTGGCGGCGGGATTTTTCCGGCGCCTGCGGCCTGTTCGGTTTGGTACTGAAGCCCGTGCCGGAAGAGGCCGTCGCCGCCTTTGTCGATGGGTTGCAGTGTTTCGGCATCGGCTATTCCTGGGGCGGGTTTGAAAGCCTGATCGTTCCGGCGCATATCAAGCGCACGGCCAAGCCCTTTGTCGCGGAAGGGCCGGTGCTGCGCATCCATGCCGGACTGGAAGATGCCGGCGATCTGATTGCCGACCTCGAACAAGGCCTGGCGCGCATGAAGGACGTATCGTGACCGACCATCTCAGCCATGCCGCCTTTGTTTCGGCGGTGAAATTCGACGATGACGGCCTGGTGCCGGTGATCGCCCAAAGCAAGGAAACCGGCGAAGTCCTGATGTTCGCCTGGATGACCAGGGCCACCCTGGAGGAAAGCCTGGCCACGGGCCATGTCACCTACTGGTCGCGGTCGCGCCAGAAAGTCTGGCGCAAGGGTGAAACCAGCGGCAATCATCAGCGCCTGGTGGACGCCTTTGTGGATTGCGACGGCGACGTGCTGCTGCTCAAGGTGGACCAGATGGGGCCTGCCTGCCACACCGGCGCGCCAACCTGCTTTTTCCGCAAGCTAAGCTGATACGGAACCCGGCAACCAAAGGCAAATCAGGGGTATAGTGGGCTGTCCGGAGTCGCCATGTCAGACCTGAAACAGCCCTTATCCCGTTCCGCCAGACCCGACACGCTGACGGCCCGCTTCATGACCACCGTGATAACAGGGGTGGTGGTGGCGGGGCTGTATTTCGGCCGCCCCATCCTGTTGCCCTTGGCGCTGGCGGTGCTGATGTCCTTCGCCCTGGCCCCCCTGGTCAGCCTGCTCAAACGGCTCAGGCTGGGCAATGTCGTGCCGGTCTTGATCAGCCTGCTGCTGGCGGTGGTGATCATGTCGTCACTGGCCGCTTTCATGGGTTCGCAACTGGCCAGCCTGGCTGCCGAGCTGCCGCGCTACCAGACCAATCTGGGACAGAAGATCCATTCCGTGGTGGGTTCGGCCATCCACAACAACACGCTCAACCAACTGAACCGAACCATCGAAAACCTGGCCGAACAGGTGACGGGCGCCGGCAAAGCCGACGAAGCCGCGGGCGCCGAGCCCAACCAGATCAAGCCGGTGCCGGTGGTCATCCAGCGCAGCGTCCTGACCCCCTGGGCGCTGGCGCAGAATGTGCTGGGTCCCTTGGTGGAACCCCTGGGCCTGATCGTGCTGGTGCTGGTGTTTGTGGGCTTCATCCTGCTGGAGAAAGACGATCTGCGCGATCGTTTTGTGCGGCTGGCCGGCTCGCGCGACATGCAGCGCACCACCGTGGCGCTGGATGAGGCCGCCAACCGCTTGTCGCGCTACCTGTTCCTGCAGACCTGCATCAACATCTGTTTCGGGCTGGTGATCGGCTCCGGGCTTTGGCTGATCGGCATTCCCAATGCCGGCCTGTGGGGCCTGATGTCCATGCTGCTGCGCTTTGTTCCCTATGTCGGCGTGCCTTTGGCGTTTCTGTTTCCCTTCACCCTGGCGCTGGCGGTGGACACCGGCTGGTCCAAGATGGTCTGGACCATCGCGCTGTATGGCGGCGTGGAGTCCATCGTCGGCCAAGGGATCGAGCCGTTCCTGTACGGCCGCAGCATGGGCCTATCGGCTGTGGCGGTGGTGGTGGCGGTGGTGTTCTGGGCCTGGCTGTGGGGCCCGACGGGGCTATTGCTCTCCACCCCCCTCACCATGTGTTTTGTGGTGTTCTCCCGCCATGTCGAAAGCTTGAAATTCCTGGACGTGATGCTGGGCGACCAACCGGCGCTGCGTTTCGAGGAAAGCCTGTATCTGCGAATGCTGGCCGACGATCCGGACGAAGCCGCCGATGAGGCCGAAGGTTTCCTGCGCGCCAAATCGCTGTCGGCCTATTATGACGAGGTCGCGGCCCGCGCCTTGATGCTGGCGCAACGCGATGTGGACCGTGGCGTTCTGGACCCGCTGCGCCAGACCCGCATCCGCGACGCGATCAGGGGATTGATCGTCAATCTGGCCGATCGCAAGGATGAAGCCGCGCAGTCCTCGGACCTGCCCGCCAGTTGGCGCGACGCCGCGCGGGAGCCGGTGCTTTGCGTGGCGGGACGCGGACCGCTGGATGAAGCCGCCGGACTGCTGCTGGTGGACATGCTGGGCAAATACGGCATCGCCGCGCGGGTTGTTTCCTGGGACGAGACCTCGGCAACCAATATCCGCGACCTGTCGTGCGAAGGCGTGCGGCTCACCTGCGTTTCCTATCTGGAGCCCGGCACCTTCAAAAATGCCCGCTATCAAGTGCGGCGGCTGAGAAAGCGCATGCCCGACGTACCGGTGATGGCGCTGTTCTGGGGGCTGGCTGGGGACAATAGCCGCTATCTCGACGGCATCGAGGCGACCGAGTGCGATATCGTCACCACCGGCTTGAAGGAAACCGTGCAGCACATCCTTGCCTTTGCCCGCCGCTCGGACGCGGCCGCCCGCGTCAGCTACCAAGCCGCCAAGTGAGTACCGCGTCCGACCATGGCGTGGTGCTGACCACCACGCCCTCTCGGGAAGAGGCCCAACGGATCGCAAAGCTTTTGATCGAGGAAAAGCTGGCGGCCTGCGTGCAATTGATGCCGATCGAAAGTTTCTATTTCTGGCAGCAAAAGATCCAGAATGAGGCGGAGATCCTGCTGCTGATAAAAACCCGCACCGCGCTGTTCGATACGGCGATCGCGCGGATCAAGGATTGCCATTCCTATACGGTGCCCGAAATCGTGGCGATGCCGTTCACCAACGGGTTCGCAGGCTATTTCGACTGGATC
>DATBCP010000063.1:0-17302 GCA_036270435.1 Rhizomicrobium sp.
GTCCTGGTCGGTTCCGACGCTGCGTTCCGCCTCACCTTACGGGGTATTTTATGACGGACAAGTCGGTTCCCCCGCTCAATCTGATCGAGCGGATGGCGCAACGCCTGGAGAAGGAGGCTGCGGCCCAATCTCCCGGTCCCAACATGGTCGGCCGCGCTATGGAGCGCGATCCGGCGGATGGCCCTGCGGCCCTCAAAAACGGAAGCGGTCCATCGGTGACGATGCGCGATCCCATCACGCCGCCGGTCCAGACTCCGATGCCCCGCCGCGGCGACGGCGTTTCCGCCATTGGTCCGGCCGCGAACGGTTACGCGGCGATCCCATCGCGCATGCCGGAGCAGAACCAAACGGTTGCGCCGCCGGCCGGCAAAACCGTCCGCCTCGATTTTCGCGCGCTGCGCCAGAACGGGCTGATCACGCCGGACAACATGACCTCGGCGATCTCCAATGAATTCCGCGGTATCAAGCGCCGGCTGCTGCAGAAGGTGCGCGATCCACAGACCCGCGCCGCCGTCAGCAACCTCATCATGGTGACCAGTTCGCTCCCCGGAGAAGGCAAGACCTTTTCCTCGATCAACCTGGCGTTGAGCCTGGCGGCGGAACGCGGGCTTCAAGTGCTTTTGATCGACGCCGACGTTATCCGTCCTTCGGTAGGCAACATGTTCGTGGCGCCGCCCGCGGAGGGGCTGACCGATCTTTTGACCGGCAAGGTCCCCCATGTTTCCGACGTCCTGCATCGTTGCAGCGACATCCCCAACCTGGCGGTGATCTTCGCCGGCAATCCCAGCGCCAACACGCCCGAACTGATTTCGAGCGGCAAAATGGCCAACCTGTGCAAGGAATTGTCGGCGCGCTATCCCGATCGCGTGATCGTGCTGGATACCCCCCCGGTCCTCGCCTCTGCAGAGCCGGCGATCCTGGCCAGCTATGTGCATCACCTGATCATGGTGGTCGCCGCCGACCAGACCGACCGCCATCAGTTGCGCAAGTCCCTGGAAGCGGTTGCCTCCTGCCAGAGCGTGAGCCTGTTGTTCAACAAGGCGCCCAGCTGGAACGAGCAGGAATATGTCGCCTACTACGGATACGCCAATCCCCAGACTGCGGCCGAGTCCTAGTTTTCGCGAGTTGTCATGTATACGAGCTTCTACAAGCTGCGCGCCGAGCCCTTCCTCTTGACGCCGGACGAGCGCTTCTATTTCGAGAGCAGCGTTCACTCCCAAGCCATGGCGCACCTGACCTATGGTCTCAAACGGGGCGAAGGCTTCATCGTCATCACCGGCGATGTGGGCGCGGGGAAAACCACCCTGGTCAAGCGCCTGATCGCCACCATCGATCCCAGCAAGATCGTCGCCGCGCATGTCGTGACCACCATGCTGTCGGGCCATGACCTGCTGCGCATGGTGGCGGCCGCGTTCGGGCTCAAGGACCTTCCCCCGGATAAAAGCGGCATCTTGCTCAAGTTGCAGGAATTCTTCGACGCCACCCATCGGGAAGGCCGCCGCGCGCTCTTAATCGTGGACGAAGCACAGAACTTGTCGGAAAGCGCTCTCGAAGAGCTGCGCATGCTGTCCAATTTCCAGGCGCAAAATGCGGCGCCTCCCTTCCAAAGCTTTCTGGTCGGCCAGCCGCAATTCCGCCGCATCATCGCCCATCCCGATCTGGAGCAACTGCGCCAGCGCGTCATTGCCTCGTATCACCTGGGGCCGATGAACAGCCTGGAATCGGGAAACTATGTCCTGCACCGGCTGAAGCAAGTCGGCTGGACCGGCGACCCCTCCTTTCCCATGAGCACGATCGACGCCATTCACCAACATACCGGCGGCATTCCACGCCGCATCAACACGCTGGGCAACCGGCTGTTGATTTTGGGCTATCTCGACGAGCTGCATGCTTTTTCCGCAGACGACGTCAATCGCGTCGCCGCCGACCTCGCCAATGAAAATGAGGCGGTGGACCTCGGCGGCCCGGTCGGTACACCCGCCAACGATCAACCCTTGGCGAACCAGACGGCGGTGGCCGCGCGTCTTGACGATATCGAGGGACGGCTGGCGAAACAGGAAGCTCTTGCCCGCCGGGCCGCCGCGATCATTCAACAATTTCTGACTTTGATCACCACGGAGACGCCGTAGGCCTTCAAGGGTCGATGGCGGGAGGGGCGTTCGTGAACATCAACCAGAGCGTAAACGATCCGATCGTCGGCTGGCGCAAAAGGCCAGTGGCGAACCTGTCGGGGTCCGAGTTCAATGCCATGACGGTCGATGTGGAAGACTATTTCCAGGTCGAGGCGTTGTCGCCTCACATCCCCCGCCAGGAATGGGACAGCCGCAAATGCCGGGTCGAGAACAATGTCGACCGCATCCTACAGCTTTTCGCCGATAGCGACACCAAGGCGACTTTTTTCACCTTGGGCTGGGTGGCCGAGCGCTATCCCCAGGTGATCCGCCGCATCGTCGATAACGGCCATGAACTGGCCTCGCATGGCCTTTCCCATTACCGCGCCGATCATCAGTCCCGGCCGCAATTTCTGGCCGACGTGACGACCGCAAAGAAGATCCTGGAAGATACCGGCGGCGTGGCGGTGAATGGCTATCGCGCCACGTCATTTTCCATCACCCGCCGCAATCTTTGGGCGCTGAATGTGCTGGACGAGGCGGGCTACAAATACAGTTCCAGCACACACCCGATCAATCATGACCTGTACGGCATTCCCGAACAGCCGCGCTTCGCCTTCTATCCGTTCGCCGATTCCCGCTTCATGGAAATTCCGATCACCACGGCGCGCCGTTTCGGCCGCAACTGGCCTTCCGGCGGCGGCGGCTATTTCCGGCTTATTCCCTACGAACTTTTCAAGCGCAACCTCAAGTCGGTGCGCACACAGGACCGGCAACCTTGCATGTTCTATTTCCATCCTTGGGAGATCGATCACGAACAGCCTCGCATCGAGGGAACCTCTCTCAAGACCCGGGTGCGTCACTATCTCAATCTCGACCGTACCTTCGACCGGCTGAAGCTGCTGTTGAAGGACTTTCGCTGGTCCACCGTCGACCAGGTGTTTTTTGTCGGCCCCGCATCGAGACCATGATGCGCGAGAGCCTGTTTCTGTGCCATCGCCTGCCCTATCCGCCCAACAAGGGCGATAAGATCCGTTCCCATGCCCTATTCTGCCATCTGGCGAAGCGGGGCCCGGTTCACTTGGCCTGTTTCGTCGACGAGGAAGCTGATTTCCGCCATCTCGACGAGGTACGGAAGCTGGCGGGTGGCGACTGCTATTTCGAGCCTTTGGGAAAAGGAGCCAAGGCTTGGCGGAGCCTCTTCGGGCTTGCCACGGGCAAGCCTCTCACCACGGCCTGTTTCGGCAGCCGACGCCTCCAAGCCTGGGTCGATCGAATCCTGGAGGAACGGTCCATCCGCGATGTGGTGCTCTTCAGTTCGGCCATGGCGCCCTATCTGCTCAATTCCACCCCCGCCCGCGTGCTGTTCGATATGGTCGATATCGACTCCGACAAATGGCGGCAGTATGCGGAGCGTTCCCAAGGCGGCCTCAAATGGCTATATGGGCGGGAAGCTGAGAAACTCCAGGACTTGGAATGCGAAGCGGCTAAGGCCTTCGGCACCACCTTGCTCGCTTCGGACTTCGAGGCAGATACCTTCCGCCATATCGCGCCGATGAGCGCCTTCAAGACCCTGGGCTGGACCAATGGCGTGGACCTGGACAGATTCTCGCCGGCCGCGTTTGAGAATCCCTTTCAGGCGGGCGAGCTTGCCATCGTGATGACGGGACGCATGGATTACCGGCCCAATCATGAGGGCGCGATCTGGTTCGCCAAGCAGGTCTTTCCCCGCATCGCCGAGAGAATCCCGGCTGCCCGGGTGTATTTCGTGGGAGGAGGCCCGCCGGCCGCTCTCAAAGCGGTTGCCGGCCCGGCTATTACGGTCACGGGCCAGGTCGCCGATGTGCGCCCTTATCTTCAATTCGCTCAAGCCGTCATAGCGCCGCTGCATATCGCGCGCGGCGTCCAGAACAAAGTTTTGGAAGCGATGGCGATGGAGAAACCCCTGGTCGCCACCGGCGACGCCACACGCTCGCTGGGCGCGGAGGCCGGCACCCATTTGTGGATCGAAAACGAATCCGAGAAATTCGCCCAGGCCGTGATGGAAGCCATGGCGGGACCGGAACGCGACAGGATCGCGCGCAATGCCCGCAAATATGTGGAAACCCATCACAGATGGTCCACCCTCCTCAAGGAGATCGACCGTTACCTGGAGGCCCTGGACCCCGCGCGTCCGGTCAGCGGCACGGTAAGGCTCCGCGGCGGCCAGTGCCTCGAACTGTCGGCACCGTGCCAATCATGACCGCGATCACCTTGCCGGAATCCGAACACACCGTCGCAAGAGCTTGGCTCCGTCATGGCACCGCGCTGGCCGCGCTATTGGCCCTGACCTTGGCGGTCTTCGGCCAGGCGGTGGCGGCCGCGGTCAAGGTTTGGACGGTGTCTCCCACTTATTCGCACTGCTTCCTGATCGTGCCCATTGCGCTTTGGCTGATCTGGGAGAAGCGTGCCGCGCTCGCCACGACAGCCCCGGGCCTATTTCCCCGGGCTTTGTTGCTTGCGCCCCTGCTCGGGCTGATGTGGTGGATGGGCCAGCTTTTGGCGATCAACGAAGTCCAGCAATATGCCGCGGTGGGCATGATGCAAGTCCTGATCGTGGTGCTGCTCGGCCTGAATGTCGTTCGCCTGATCTGGTTCCCCGTCCTGTACTTGGTTTTCCTGGTGCCGACCGGGGAATATCTCATCGAGCCGATGCAGCGCTTCGCGGCGCATTTTGTCGATATCAGCCTAACACTTCTCAACGTCGCGCACTTCAGGCAGGGAACCGTCTTCGATCTCACCAATGGCCGCTTCGAGATCGCGGAGGCCTGTGCCGGCTTGCGCTTCCTGATCGCGACCGTCACCTTGGGCGTGCTTTTCTCCTATATGATGTTCCGAAAGCCCATCAAAGCGGTGCTGTTTATGGCCGCCAGCGTGGCGGTGCCGCTGATCGGAAACGGACTGCGCTGCGTCGGCATCATCGTCCTGGCGCATTCCACCAATAACGACTATGGCGCGGGCGCGGACCACATCGTTTACGGCTGGGGATTCAATGTCGCCATCCTGCTGGTCTTGGGGATCATCGGTTCGCGGTTCAGGGACGAAATCGTGGAAAACGCCACCATCCGTCCGCAACCGCCTGTGTCATCCGGGAAACTGGCGGCGGTCGCAGCGCTTGCCGCGGTATTGGTGAGCGCAGGTCCCGCGATCGCTTTCTGGCACGACAATTCCTCTCCCCAGTCCGACCTTGGTGCCCTCGCTGACCCCTTCACACCGCGCGGCTGGCAACGATTGCCCGTTTCCGACACTTGGCAGCCCAGCTTTTTCGGGTTCGATGCGCAAGCCTCTGCGGCGGTCATTTCAACCTCCCAACCCGGTACCGCTCCTGTCGATTTGTTCCTGGCCTTTTACGCCAAGCCACGTCCCGGCCATTCCATAACGGCGCACATCAACCGATTCTGGGATTCGGAAAAGTGGACATTGTCGGAGACACATGCCGTCACAATCCCGTTCGCCGGCAAGCCCGTCCAATTCCAGGAATGGATCGTCACCGGCAAGTTCCAGAAGCGCGTAATCTGGTCGACTTATTGGGTGGACGGCCACTTCACGACCAGCTTGCTCAAGGTGAAGCTGTGGCAGGCCACTTCCGCCCTCAGGGGACGTGAGGGCCAGGCCGTCCTGGCTGTTTCCACCGAGATGGACGAAGGGCCGCAGGACACACATATCCGGCTGGCCAGTTTACTCTCCGCGTTGTCGGATCTGCCCACCCGCTTGAACGAAGCCAACCGCCCCGTGCCGCCAGGGGGTCGCTGACCATGTGCGGTATCGCCGGCTGGTTCGACCTGAAAGGCCAGCGCGCCCCCGATCGCGCCTTGCTCCGCCTCATGACGGATGCCATCCGTCATCGTGGGCCCGATGGTGAGGGGCATCATTTCGAACCGGGTTTGGGCCTGGGCCATCGCAGGTTGGCGGTGATCGACCTGGTCACTGGCGACCAGCCCATGTTCTCCGCGGACAAAAGCATTTGCCTGATCTTCAACGGCGAGATCTTCAATTTCCAGGCCCTGAAGCGGGAGCTCGAGCGGCACGGTCACGCCTTTGCCACCCATTCCGACACCGAAGTCATTTTGGAGGCTTGGCGGGAATGGGGCGAGGATTGCGTGACCCATTTGACGGGTCAATTCGCCTTCGCCCTGTGGGACCGCCGGCGCGAGAGTTTGTTCCTGGCGCGAGACCGGCTAGGCGAAAAACCGCTTTATTATTCCATTCTGCCCGACCAAACCCTGGTCTTCGCCTCCGAACTGAAGGCATTGCGCATCCATCCCGGTCTCGACCGCAGCATCGATCCCTGCGCCATCGAGGAATTCTTCGCGCTGGGCTATATCGCCGAGCCTCGCACGATCTACAACAATGTCCGCCAGCTCCCCGCGGGCACGAGCTTGACCATCCATCGGGGCGAGACCCCCCGCGTGCGCGCCTATTGGGATCCCTCCCCCGCCACGATCGACGATAGCGAGCTGAAGAACCTGGACGACGCCCTGCTCGACCGGTTGGGCAAAATCGTCAAATCCCAATTGGTCGCTGATGTGCCTGTGGGCGCGTTCCTGTCCGGCGGCGTGGATTCCAGTGGCACTATGGCGCTGATGGCGCGCGCCGCCAAGGATCCCATCACCGCTTTCACCATCGGCTTCAATGATCCGGCCTTTGATGAAACCGCTTATGCGGCGACGGTGGCCAAACACTACAACTCCAACCATGTCGTGGCCCGCATGCAGGGCGACGAGCTCGACCTGGTGGAAAGCCTGCCGGCGATCTTCGACGAACCTTTCGGCGACAGCTCGGCGCTGCCCAGCTGCCGGCTGATGCAGTTGGCGCGCAAGTCGGTGACGGTGGCACTCTCGGGCGACGGCGGCGATGAGTTGTTCGCCGGCTACCGGCGCTATGGCTTTCACGCCCATGAGGAACGCCTGCGCCAGTGGGTACCGGGCGCCATCCGCAGGCCGCTGTTTGGCGCCCTTGCCGACATCTATCCCCAGCTCGACAACGCCCCGCGCTTCCTGCGCGCCCGTCACACCTTCCGGGAATTGAGCTCGGATTCGGTCACCGGCTATTTCTGGAATCTTTCGGTTGTCGGCGATCGGCCCCGCAAAGAGCTGTTTTCCGAAAATCTCACCAGGTCCCTGTCGGGCTACCATGCCGTGGATGTTATCGCCCGCCATGTCCGGAACGCGCCCACGGATGATCCCGTCATCCGCGCCCAATATGTCGACCTGAAATCCTGGCTGCCCAGCGACATATTGGTGAAAGTCGATCGCACCGCCATGGCCAACAGTTTGGAAGTTCGGGTGCCGATGTTGGATCACACTTTCGTGGACTGGGCCTTAGGCCTGCCGGCCGCCGTCAACCGCCGCGGCAGTGAGGGCAAGATCTTGCTGAAGCGCGCCTTCGGCCGCCTGGTTCCCCCCAACGTCCTGCACCGTCCCAAGCAAGGCTTCTCCGTTCCTCTGGCGCGCTGGTTTCGCGGCGCTATGGGCCAGCATCTGGACCGCAAGCTGGCCTCCAAGGACGGCTTGGCTTCTTCGTCCTACCTCAATCCTGAGGCCATCCGCCGCCTGTCAGCCGATCACCAAAGCGGCCGCTCCGACAACAGCCGCGCCTTGTGGCTGGTCTGGATGTTTGAGGAATTCATGGAAGCCGAATGCGGCGTCCATCGGACTGTCCGCCCGGCCGAACGCCTCAGCGGGCAAAGTGCTTAGTTTCCGAGCTCCGCCGGCACGGTTGGGGACGGGATGCCCCCGCCGTCCCGGTGTCGCTGGCGCAGGAAGGTGTAAACTACGCCCAGGATCAGCGCCAATATCGCATCGGAAATTTCGGCCGAGCGCCCCGCCATGAATGTCTGCAGGAAACTGCACGCGAAAAGTATGATGCATTCCAACGCCACCGCCAGTCTCAAGCCGATGCCGGCTTGGACCGAAAGCAAAAGTGCCGCGCCATACAGATAGAATTTTTCCGCAAAGGACACGATATTGATCGATTTGGAGGCGTGCAGGAAGCTGTAAAAGGGAATCCATTGGAAAGGTTTGGGTGTCGCCGCGAGCTGCCAGGGCAGGAGGCGGGTCAGAATGACGACCAGCAGCAGCAATGTCGCGATGAGGGGCACACCGAGGGATGAAAATCGCCTCGCCAAAAGCGGCAGGACCAGAAGAGCGATCGCGGCGCCCGACAGTTCCTCCAAGGAAAGAAACTGCTCGATGATCGAGGCTTTGGCAGCGAAGAATACCAGCACGGCCAGGACGAAAAGCCCGATGGAGCGTCCCACCGCGATTCGGAACAGGAACGCCACGCTCAGCCATAGCGCAGTATAGCGGAAGAGATTGTAGAGATCGATGGGGTGCGCGAGCAGCACCGGCTTGAGGCTTCGCCAGTAATTGTGAATCTCCAGCGTCGGAACATAGGGAAAGAGCTGCCACGCCAACCAGGCGAGCAGCAACAGGCGGGCAAAGTCGGGCGCGCTGCCCGGCGGCCAAGATGACTTGACGAGCCCGGCGCCGCCGATCAGCGCGGCCACGATACCGACAATTAGGCCGACGACATTCAGGAAAAAGTCGGAAAAAGCGCTGACCCTGGTGAGATCATAGAATTGCGCCAGCTCGATAAAGAGCGAGAGACAGGCGCCACACATGAGGGTCAGAAATGCCGCCAGCGGGCGGGGCATGGCCTGCGCAAAGGCCAAGGTCACGGCCAGTCCCAGGGGCATATAAAGCAGAAAATTGGCCAGGATATCGCCGGGGCTGCTGGGGAGCCGGCGCCAGCCCGCCAGAAATTGCGCGATATCGGCTCCCAGAGAGCCTGCGCCGCGGAAGTCGAAGGGATAAAGAGAACCATAGGCGACCAGCACCGCCACCACCGCCGCCAGGAAGAAGAGCGGGGCGGAACGCCGCCGGGTGCCGGAATTGAGAGGCGTCATATGCCGATCCCGGCATTATGGTGATGGAAAAAACCCAAAGTGACACCCTTGGTATCGTCTTTACGGCGCTATACAGGAGGGATGTGGCGCTGTACACCAATCGCAGGCATATCCGATTCGAGCGGTGAATTGTTTCGACTCACAAGATAGCGACGCCCATCACCGGACTGCCAGAGAAAATGCCCGATCCGTCGCCCGACATCTCCATCCTGACCGCCACGACCTTGTTTCCCAACTCCCTACAGCCTTCGCATGGGGTTTTCGTGGAAACACGGCTGCGCCACCTGACAGCAAACGGCAAGGTGCGGGCCCATGTTCTGGCGCCCGTGCCCTGGGCGCCCCCGCTCCTGCCCGGCTTCGCCAAGTTGCGGCAGGTCCCCGATCGCGAGCGCCGCAATGGATTTGAGGTCGAGCACCCCCGCTATGTCGTCATTCCCAAGATTGGAATGAATCTGGCGCCCCACACGCTTTATCGGGCCATGCGCCACCGTTTCCGGCAATTGCTGAATTCGGGAGTGCGGGTCGACCTGATCGATGCCCATTATTTCTATCCCGATGGGATCGCCGCCACCTGGCTGGCGCGGGAATTCCGCCTGCCCCTGGTGATCACGGCGCGCGGCACCGATATCAACCTGATCCCGGAATTTGCCCGTCCCCGCCAGCGGATCCTGGACGCGGCCCAAAGCGCCGGCGCCATCGTCACCGTCTGCCAGGCGCTCAAGGATCGGATGGTGGAACTGGGCGCTCCGGCATCGAAAATCACCGTGTTGCGCAACGGCGTCGACCTCAAAGCTTTCCGGATCAAGGACCGGGAAGGGTTGCGCGCCAAACACGGTCTCAAGGGTTTTGTCCTGGCCTCGGTGGGACTTCTGATCGAGCGCAAGGGTCACCATTTCGTGGTCGAGGCGCTCACCAGTGTTCCCGACGCGACTTTGCTGCTCGCCGGTTCCGGACCTGAGCACCAGCAATTGGAATCCCTGGCAGCCCGGCTGGGCGTGAGCGACCGCGTCCGCTTCCTCGGCAATCTGGATCAACAGGCCCTGTGTGATGTGTACAACTGCGCCGATGCGCTGGTCCTGGCCTCCAGCCGCGAAGGCTGGGCCAACGTCCTTTTGGAGGCGATGGCTTGCGGCACGCCGGTGATTGGCACCGCCGTTTGGGGCACGCCGGAGGTCATTGCCTGCCCCGAAGCCGGGCTCCTGCTGAAAAACCGCGATGCCCAGAGCATTGTGGAGGCGATCGGCGCGCTTCGGCGGTCTTTGCCGGAGCGGTCAGCCACCCGCCACTATGCCGAGCGGTTTGACTGGCAGGCGACAACCGATGGACAGCTCAAGCTGTTTGGAGACCTGATCGGCAAACATCGAGATCAGACTTCGGGCTCATAGGGCGCGGTCCTTTTGCGTCGTGGGGTGAGCCGCGGCATGCGAAGCATGTGAGCAGGTCCAGTGGACCTGCGAAAGCGGCGAACGGTCCAAAGCGACAGCGTATGGACGCGCCTGAGCGAAGTGAAGGCGCGAGGCCGGGACGCCGCGCATGCTCGCTACCACTCGCATAGGGCAAGCTCTTCTAAGCTCGTTTTACTCGCTAAGAAAAGCCAAGCCAGCTTGGGCGAGCGGCCGGGTGGGCCCAATATGTAGATGGACTGTTGCCCCCGGCGCGTCGCTTACGCTCCGCGCGTTCGCCGGGCAATCGCCTGCCGGCGATTGCTATTTTCGGCTCACCCTGCCCACGCCGCAAAAATCCTCGCGCCGCGCTAACCAATGAGTGCAGCGTATCGGGCCGCCATCTCACCTTCGTCAAAATCTTCGCGCGCTTTCTTTTCATTGGCGATACCCATCGTCCGCCGGGCCGTATGTTCTCCAGCAAGCCGGGTCAGCGCTGCTCCAAACTGCCCGGCCGGCACCACATAATCCCTGTTTTCCGCCGCGACCATCTGCGCCACATCGCCTACCGCCGTTGCCACCACCGGCAGGCCGGCCGCCATCGCCTCCAACACGCTGAGCGGCATCTGTTCGGTGTCGGAGGACAGGGCAAATATGTCCATCCGGGAATACCAATCCTGCGGCCGGTCGCTTTGTCCGGCAAAACATACCTGCCCGGCGAGATTCAATTCCCGCGTGAGTTGCTCCAGCCTTTCGCGCTCGGCTCCGCCGCCCACAATCAGGAGCTCGGCTTTGCGCCCCGCAGCGATTTCGGCAAAAGCCCGTATCAGCCGGCCGATATTCTTCTCCGGCCGCAAGCTTGCCACCGTTCCTATGACCAGGCGTCCTTCGCTGCCGTTGCGGGCTGGTACGGCAAAGCGTGCGCAATCGATGCCGTTGGAAATAAAACGCACACGGTCCGACGGAAGCGACCAGACATCCAGCGCGATTTTCTCAAGATTGCGGGACGGCAGAATGACCGTGGTATTCTTGCCGGAAAGCGCCAGCCGCCGCGTCCAGATCCGGCGCGGCAACTGCGTTCGGGCCTCTTCCGATCCGAAACCGTCTTCGACATGGATGTGCCGCGCAATGCCTTCCAGGCGGTTGATCAACGCCCATTCGATGGCACCCCAATTGTAGGTGAACAGGACATCCGGCCGGATGGTGCGCAGGGCGGCACGAAACCGGAAAAACGTCTTCAGCGCCTCGCGCTTGTCGAAGGACAGATCATGGCAGTTGACCGCAAGGCCCGTCAGGCGGGCCGCCATATCGGTCTTGCCATCCAGGGCAATCACGGTGTGGCGATAGCGCGCGCCATGGAGTTTGGCGAGTTGCGCAAAGCGCATCTGCGAACCACCCACCGCAAAGGTGGGAAAGACATGCAGCAGATGTTTTTGCGACCGGGACATCGCCCCTCAACCCCCTGACGCGTTTTTTATCAGCCCCATCGCCCGGCGGGCATTGCGGGTCCAGGAGATATCATCGCGGCGGATCTTGTCCGCGGCGCCTTGGCCCAGGCGGGACCGCAATGCGCTGTCGCGGACAAGCGCCCGGATGGCGCCGCCCAAGGACGCCGGGCTTCCCGGCTCGAACAACAGGCTGTCTTCCTGATGGGTGAGAACCTCCCGGATATTGGGGGCATCAGGCGCGACGATAGCGCGGCTGAGTGCCATATATTCGAACAGCTTGAGAGGGCTGGCGTACGCGGTCACTTCCGGCTGCAACGCGATATCGAAACAGCTGATATGGGCGGCCATCGCGTCCCGCTCCACCAGGCCGGTGACCCAGACGCGATTGGCCACGCCGAGTTGCTGCGCCCGCGCCTCCAGATCGGCCCTTCCGGGGCCATCGCCCACCACCATCAGGTTGGCATCGGCGAAGTCGGCATCCTGGGCCAGGAGATCGACAATCTGCGGCAGCCCATGCCAGGCCCGCACATAACCCACAAACCCCAGCACCGGCCCGGAACCGAATTGGCCGGGCAGGTGCGGCCGCGCCGCGGGCGGAACGGTCCGGAATTCCGCCTCATTCACGCCATTGGAGGTCACGACGATGCGTGACGGCGGCACGCCGGCCCGTTCGACATAGCCACCCAGCACGGCGGTAACCGGCAACACATAATTGGCTCGCCGCCAGCTCACCTCCTCGGTCCAGCGCGCGAAGAACGGCATCGCCAAGCCGTCGAACTTGCCGCGCTCCTCGGCAAGCGGAGAGTTCACTTCCAAAAGCAAGGGCAGCGAAAACAGCCGCGCCGCCCAGATCCCCGACAGCATGTAGATATTGGCGCGCTCATAGATCGCATCAGGACGATTGCGCAGGATCGCAGCAGCAAGCTTGAAAAATTCCAGCCCGCTATAGCCGAATTCCAGAAGCTCATAGAGCAGCTTGGGAATGACCTGCTTCTTGCGGGCGGGCTTGAGCGCGTCCACCCGCTCAGGCTCGACAATGTCCACCACCACGCCTTGCGCGCGCAGTGCGGCGATCATTTCGTCGATATGAACGGACTGGCCGTCACGGGACCGTGTCCGGTGATGATAGAGGATCCTCAAGCCCGCGCGCCTTTGGCCGAATCGGTTGCTGCAGAGTGCTTTATAGCGCCGAAAGCGCGCTTTTCAGCGAACCCCGTCGGGCCACAGAACGACGCGCAAGGTCTGCAGCATGATTCCCAGGTCGCGCAACAGGCTGAAATTCTTGATGTAGAACAGATCGTATTCCAGCTTGCGCTGGGCGTCTTCCAGCGAGGCGCCGTAATGGTAGTTGATCTGGGCCCAGCCGGTCAGACCCGCACGCACCGTGTGGCGCAAATCGTACAGCCGGAGCTGCCGCGACAGGTCCTCGACAAAGCAGGGCCGTTCCGGGCGCGGGCCGACCACCGACATGTCGCCCTTGATGATGTTCAACAGCTGTGGAATTTCATCCAACCGGCTCCGGCGCAGGAACATGCCCACCTTGGTGATGCGCGGATCGTTCTGGTCGGCCCATTGGGCGCCAAACTTCTCGGCGTCGCTGCGCATGCTGCGGAGCTTGTACAACCAGAAGACCCGCCCTCCGCGGGTGACGCGCTGCTGGCGGTAAATCACCGAACCGGGGGAATCCAGGCGGATGGCAATCATCGCCACCACCAGAACCGGCAGGCTGATTATCAGCGCGGTCAGGCTGAAAAGGATGTCTAACATCCGCTTGACCGCGTCGTCGATCAGGCGGAACTGAAAGCCCGGCGTATGGATCAGCCAGGGAAGCTCGAGCCATGCCAATTCGACGCGCCCGGTCTGGCGTTCGACGAAGGAGTTGAACTCCGTCACCGGCACGCCCCGCGCCTTGCAGGTCAACAGGCTGTCAAGCGCCACGCGGTTGCGGTCATCCACCGCGACAATGATTTCGTCGGCATCAAGACGATCCGCCAATTCGCCGATGGATGGAACCATGGCATCGCCCGCGGCCGCCGGGGAGGAGTGCGTCAGCACGTCTTCGCTGACGAAATGGATTTCCTGCAAACTGCCATGCGCACGGCTCAGATCCTCGATATGGCGGGCCCGCTGGCCGGTGCCGACCACCAGGATGCGGCGGCGGAAGATGTCATTGTGCAGCAGGACGCGCACCACATTGCGGCTGACAATCGCCGCACCGAGGGAAATACCGGTTCCCACCAGGATGATGGTGACGCAGCGACTGACACTGAGAAACACCCGCGCCGAGGGGAACAGCATCGGAAACAGGTAATGGAGATAAAGAAAAAGCACGACGCCCGATATGGCGAGCGCGGTGGGAATGCGCGAAAGCGCCGCCGTGCGGTTCAGCAGCGCATCGCGACGATAGCAGCCGGTGGCGTAGAGAAAGACCATCGAGATGACGATGGAAAAGCCGACAACCGCGCTGGCTTCGACCAGTCCGCCCAGAGCAAGCCGGCTGTAGATGAGCGAAAGCACGACAAACTGCGCGCCGCCGACCAGGAGAAGATCCAACATCGCTTGAGAGACATTGGCGGCCGGCACATAACGCGGATAGCGACGCGGCGTGGCCGACGCTTCCGGCAGTTGCACCACCCGATAACGGGCCGCGCGAGAAGGTGTGTCGTTTGCAGCACTGCGGCGAACGAATGCGTCGATTTTGGTCAAATGCGGCGCAGAGGCATTCAAGTGCGTATTGTTTTGGGACACCCCGTCGAGACTCATTACCGAAACCCCCTCATCGCCGGCTTCGCCAAGCACGTTGCATGCCGCCTGCGATCCGTCACCGCGCTCGCACTCTACCCAATGGATTTGAACATTAGCCCCGCGTGACCGGGGCATTATCTGACATTTTTGTTGCGTATGCGAGGAAATTAGACCCGAAATGGCACAGGTCATAACCCTCTTGCCTCGCGAAAAGTTCCGTGGTTCATCCCACCGGAATTCCGCGATTAATCATGATTTTCCGGGTGCGGCCTGCAAGACACAGCCAGAGATGCGGCGGACCGAAACGCCGCATCTTAACGCGACGCCCAGCCAGGCTGTGTCGTTCTTGTCACGACCTCGCGAACGGCAGGCTGGATGGCGGTGGGCTGCGAAAATCCTGTCGGAAAAATGCCCGAAGTCGCGGCTCCATTTGCGCGAAAGACGATGCCGTCGCTTTGGACCTAGCCTAGGCGGGGCCAGCCCGCATCGCGCCTGGACAGTTGAATTGCGACATTCCGGCGCACACTTGCATCGGCGCGGACCTGAAGCCGAGCCGAGGCAGACGACCTGCACGGGATCTGGCGAGGCCCTTCGCGACCTTCGCTTTCGTTCTGCGCCGCCATGAAGCGGCCCATCAGTGGGGAGAGCAGTAGCGAGGCTGCGATCCAGCCCAAGAGCACGATTGCAAGTGACATCGTCCTGACCCTCAAGACCACGCGATTCGCCGGTTCACACATGATAGGAGACGTTCCTTGCCAGGGAATTAAGATGAATGTTGTCATTGGACACATAAAATCATTTTTCTGGCCTCGGGCTTGCACGTTTTCACATCGTCAGCGGGGCGGACCGCGTGTCAGTGTGGGCGCCAGGGGTCAGGATTTTTTCGATGACAGATAATTGGTTCAGCGAGCTGTTGGGCGGAGAACAAACCCTGGATGTCCTCAGCAATGGCCTCATCACCGCCTATGCCTGGGCAAAGGAATGGCAGGTGCTGCTTGCAGGCTTGGTGGTGCTGGTTTCCGGGTTGATTGTCGCGAGAGCGATCCGCAAGGGCCCCGTGGCGCCTCTCCCGCAGAAGGACAGCCTCGACGAAGCTCGCTTGGACCTGCGGCGGGAACCACGGGCCATCGTCCCCCGCCTGGACACGTCCGGCGAACTGGTCGGTGAACTGGTCGGCGAGCTGGAGCATCTCCGCAGCCTGATCCGCTCGGCACTTTCCGCCTTTACCCTGACCGCCGAAAAGGAAAGCAGCCCCGTGCAGTTCCTCTGCCAGCGGGTCGCCCGGCTGCGGCCGGACCGGTTTTCCCCTTCCGCGGACGCCCCCAAAACCCAGCACGATCTTTATGCCGAACTGCTGGCGCAAATGGACGTGCTGCGCCAGCAGCTCAAGCGGGAGGCCAAACCGGCCGAGATTTCCGAGACGCTGGTGAAATTGAACACCAGCGCCCGCAATCTGGTTGCGGCGCTGGCTCCCCCTGCCGCCGGCCGCCGCCAGGCCGGTTCGGAACAACGTTAAGCCCCGCTCTTCGCGGAGCCAGCCGTCACGCCGGGCGAAACCGTGGAGACTGGGAAAAGCCAAGAATCCATTGACGCTGCGCTTCGGTTTCCGGGACCTCAAGCCCCCGGGCAACCGCAATCATGTCGAGCGCAATGTCGCCATCGACGCCCAAAAGGATCAGGACACAAGCCGCAAGCGTGGTCGAACGGCCGATCCCGGCGCGGCAATGAATGGCCACCGCCTTGCCGCACGCGATCCTGTCCGCCAGTCCGCGTGCGACCGCAGCGATGGGGGCGATCGTGTCCGGCACGGTCTTGTCGCGAACGGGAAAGGAAATGAATTCGATGCCGACCTCTTCGCACAGCGATTTTTCGGCATCGGTCAGGTCCGGCAATTCCGCTTCCTCGAGCAGGGAAACGATGACGTCGACGCCTTCATCCTTCCAGCCCAGGATGGTGGCTTCGAACTGTTCATCCAGACGCGGCGCAGCCATGATCGCCAAATTGCCGTCGGCGAACTGATTGATCCAATACAGAGGTCGCGGCCCGGCCATGAAGCGGGTGCTTTAACGGCAAAGCCCCAAATGCGTCAAGCTTTGCGGGGGCGCTCGGCCCGCGCCCCAGTCAAATCGATGTCAAATCGATGGTTGACCGGCGAGAAATCCCCGGCGATGTTGGCTTTGCGGGTTCTTCGGGCAGGCGATTTTGGCGAACATATTGGTCACGGGCGCAGCCGGCTTTATCGGTGCCGCCGTGTGCCATGCCCTTCTGGCGCGCGGCGATGCGGTCCAAGGTGTCGACAATGTCAGCGACTATTACGATGTCGGACTGAAGCAGGCGCGGCTTGCACGGCTCGCCGACGACCGGAATTTCTCCTTTCGCAAGACCGATATCGCCGACAAGGATGCGATGTTGGCGCTGGCGGGCAGCGGCGTCACCGCCATCGTGCATCTGGCGGCGCAGCCGGGCGTGCGCTACAGCCTGGAAAATCCATTCGCCTATGTCACGGCCAATGTGATGGGACAGGCGGTGATGCTGGAATTGGCGCGAGCCCTGCATGCAACAAGCGGGCTCAAGCATTTCGTCTATGCCAGTTCCTCCTCGGTCTATGGCGCCAACAAGAAGACGCCCTTTGCCGTGGACGATGCGGTGGAGCATCCCAACTCCCTCTAT
>DATBCP010000064.1:0-2940 GCA_036270435.1 Rhizomicrobium sp.
GACCGTGACACCTGCAGTGGATGCCGGGCAGCCCGCCCAGATGGCGCTTTCGCGCGCGATATTGTTGCCCGTCGCGCCTTCCGGAAAGCCGCAGCCGATATAGACGTCCTCAACTTCGCCCGGTTCGATTCCCGCGCGCGCGATCGCATGCTTGACCACATGCCCGGACATCACCGCGCCATGGGTTTCGTTGAAGCCGCCGCGCACCGATTTGGCCAGGCCGGTACGGGCGGTTGAGACGATGACTGCCTGTTTCATGGGGTCTCCTTTGCGCAAACCCTAACTGTTCAGTTGCTTCGCTGCCAAGGCCGGATAGCGCAAGGTAAAGGTAATGGCGCAGGCCAGAGCCAGCAGGCTGATGGCGATGCTGGCATAGAGCGGCAATCCTGGATCGAAGGTGACGGCGCCGTCAGCGGTTGCCATGAGGGCAAAAGCGGCAACCCAGGCCATCGACACCAGGTAATTCACGCGCAGGAACAGCTGCGGCGGCCAACCCGCCTCGCGCGGGTCGAGCCGTGCATAGTCAACCGAAAAGGGCCGCTTGAGGGCGAGGGGCAGTCCGAGCAGCAAGAGGAGCGACAGGGCGGCTATGAAACGCACCGCCGCCAGCGAAAGATTGGGGTCAAGGAACCCTCGTCCCAAGGCCAGCAGGGCGAACAGGGCCAAGCTTCCGGCATCCAGCAACCGCAGGGATGGGCTCTCGACGAAATCGCGGATGGTGACGACGAAAGACGTGGCAAAGGCGACCCACAAGGCCAGGTCGACCGAGAGGCGCGACAGGATGGTGAACAGGATGAATGGCGCGAAGCCCGCCACCAAGTTCATGCAAGCGTCCTATCGCAAAAGAAACGGGGCGCCCCGCGCCCCGTTTTTCGATTCTGCCGTCAGTTCGCGGCGGTGGAGGGATTGGCTTTCACCTTGGCGTAATAGCCCCAAAGCCGCGCCACGCGCGCCGAAGCCGGGTTCGACTGCTGGATGCTGCTGAAGGTCTGCGCGGCATCGGCATATTTGTTCTGCGCCGCTTGCGCCATGCCGAGCACCATGTCCGGCTCGGTGGGATCCTGCACGCCGCCTTTTTCCTTGGCGGCCTTGGCCAAGGCCTCGGCTTCGGGATACATGCCATAACCATAGGCCGCTTCCGCCGTCTTCACATTATAGACGCCGTTCTGCTTGGCGCCGGCGGCAACCTGCTGGGCAAAGGTCTTCTTGTCAGCATCGATCTTGGGGCCGGGATCGGTGAAACCGGTGCCGCCCAGCTTTTGGGCCTGGGCCGCTTCGCCCAGAAAGCCCAGGCGCGACGCGGTGGAGCCGATCAGCGAGGCGTCGCTGGGGGTGATCTTGCCACCCTGCAGGAACATCAACCGGCCCATATAGACATAATCGACATCGCGCATGCCTTTGGTGGTCAAGGCCACGCCCATGATCTGATTCCAGTCGTCGGGATTGTTGTAATTGGCGACCAGGGTTTCCAGTGTCTTTTCGGCGCCGACTTCGTCCTTCTGCTTGACCTGGGAGGCCAGGATGACGTCGAGATCGTTGCGGGCCGGTTTCTGGCCCGCGGCGGTGGCGGCGTCGATATTCTTCTGGGCCATTGCGGTAGCGCCGGCATAGTCGCCGCCCTGGTAGAGCGCCATGGTCACGGTCTCCAGGTCCTTGCCGGTCGGCGGAGGCGTGGTCGCCATGTAAAGCTTGGCGTATTTGACCGCCTTGTCGTTGTGCTTGCCTCTCAGGGCCAACTGCATCGCGGTGTTGTAGACGGCCGCCTTCTCATTGTCGGGAATGGCCGAAGGATCGATGTCCGCTGCTGCTTCGGCATCGACATCCGCGGCGTCCAAATCCTGCATGCCCACATGGACGCTGGTGGAGAAGCGGGCGATCAGATAGTCGTCATAGGGGGTACGGTCCGACACCTTCTTGGCGGCATCGAGCGCGGCCAGGGCTGCCGGATAGTCCTTCTTGTTGTTGGCGGTTTGCGCGGCCTGCAGATTCTTCAGGACCGCAGCCGTGGGTTTCGGCGCCTTGGCATCCGCCGCCAGGGCGGCCGGCGCTGCTCCAAACAGGATGGCCGCCGAAGCTGCGGCGAGGAGGAATTTGCTGGTCATGAAACGTCGTCCTTTGTGAAGCGGCCCTGGGGCCGGGGAGAAACCCCTACCGGGTGTCCTATTGTGAACGTGTTTGCAACTTTACTGTGGCGAAGCGCTGTTTCCAATAAGGCGATCGGGAAAGGATATGTTGCGTTGCAACAAGAGGGGGTTGCCACCGTAAAATAGTTGTTTACCCGGCACTGGCAGGGTGGCTGATGCGTTTTCGCGGGCTTCGGCAATTTGATGGCGCAGGATAGTTTCCGTCTGGACGGCAAGACCGCTTTTATCTCCGGCGGCCGCGGCCATCTGGGCCAGGCCATGACGCGGATACTGGCGCAGGCGGGGGCGCATGTCCTGGTCAATGGGCGTGACGCCGTCGCACTCAACGCATTTGCGGAAGACCTTAGGTCGCAGGGCCTCCCGGTGGAGGCAGTTCCTTTCGATGCCCATGACGTGGACAAGATCCGTTGGTTTTTCGGCGGCCTGAAGCGGCTGGACGTGCTGGTCAACAATATCGGCTTCATGCAGGCCAAACCTTTTGGCCAGCTCCAGCCGGCTGACTTTGCCGCCACCTATGCCGCCACCGTGACGACGGCCTTCGAATCGGTGCGCGCCGCGCTCCCCGCCCTGAAACAGGCGGTGGCGTCGTCGGGGGATGCCAGCGTGATCAACATCTCGTCGATGTATGGCCGGGTCTCGCCCGATGCCCGGCTGTACGACATGCCCGGGCAGCAAAGCCCGTTTCATTACGGGCCCGCCAAGGCAGGCCTGGAACAACTCACCCGCCACCTCGCCGCGGAGCTGGGCCCCGAAAAAATCCGCGTCAACGCTTTGGTGCCCGGACCCTTCCCCCAGC
>DATBCP010000065.1:0-16613 GCA_036270435.1 Rhizomicrobium sp.
CTGGCTTCTCACCACTCTGACGGCACCGGCCGATGCCAGCGGCACCGTGACGCTCAAGGCCGCCGTAAGCTGGCTGGTCTGCCAGCAGATCTGCATACCCGAAGACGCAACCGTCTCATTGACTTTGCCGGTCGGGAAACAGGACACCGATGCGGCGGTGGCCAAAGACTTCGCGGCGGCGCGCGCACTGCTGCCGGTGGCCTCGCCCTGGAAAGTCAACTATGCCTTGGGCAATACGCTTGACCTTTATGTCGCGGCACCTTCGCTGGCCGCCGCCCATCCGACCTCCGCCGATTTCTTTCCCGCCCGCGCCGGCATCATCAAGAATGCCGCGCCGCAATTGGTGGGCTATGCCAAGGACGGTTTGGTGCTGAGGCTCACCCCGGGACCTAAGGTCAACGGTTTGCTGGAAGGCCTGCTGGTGCTGACGTCGTCGGACGGGTCAACCCAGGCATTGGAGGTCAGCATCCCGCCTGGTCCCGTGCCGCCGGCGGAATTCGGCACAGCCGCCAGCGGCGATCTCAATCTCTGGCTGGCCATTCTGTTCGCTTTTGCCGGCGGGCTGATCCTCAATGTCATGCCTTGCGTGCTGCCCATCCTGGCGATGAAGGCGCTGTCCCTGGCCGGCCATGGCAGTGAGGGGCGTAAGGAGAGTTTCGCTTACACGACGGGCGCGGTGCTGTCTTTCGCCGTGCTGGGTCTTGCCATCATCGCTCTGCGTGCCGGCGGCCAGAGCGTGGGATGGGGCTTTCAGTTGCAATCGCCGCTTGCAGTTGCGGGTTTTGCGCTGTTGGTGTTTGCGGTGGCGCTCAATCTGTCCGGTCTGTTCGAGGTCGGCAGCATCGCCGCCGGCGAAGGCTTGGCCGGCCGCAGCGGCATGACGGGTGCGTTTTTTACCGGAGTGCTGGCGGTGTCAGTGGCCGCGCCTTGCACCGCGCCTTTCATGGCCGCGGCCTTGGGCTTTGCTTTGACGCAAACTGCTCTATCGGCGCTGGCGGTGTTTGTCGCATTGGGCCTTGGCTTTGCCCTGCCATTCCTGCTGTTGGGTGTCTGGCCACGACTATTGGCTTTCATCCCCAAGCCTGGAGCCTGGATGCTGACCTTCAAGCAATTCCTGGCGTTCCCCATGTATGCGGCGGCGGCCTGGCTGGTCTGGGTGTTGGCGCAGCAGGCAGGCCCGCGCGGGGTGGCGCTGGTCTCTGCGGCAATGATCGCGCTGGCGCTGGCCGCCTGGTTGTGGAACGTGACGCGCAATCTTTCCGCGCGCGGCCGCGGCATTGGTGCGCTGGTGGCGTTTCTGGTCCTGGCTTGCGGTCTCTATGGCGTCAGCCTGTTGCGCGAGGCGGCCGCAACGCCGTCAACGCAAAGTGCCAGGGCTGGCGAGTCTTACACGGCTGCCAAGCTCGCCGGCCTGCGCGCCGCCAATCGCCCGGTATTTGTGGACGCCACCGCCGCCTGGTGCATCACCTGTCTGGTCAATGAAGACGCAGTGCTCGCGCGCGACAATGTCAAAAGCGCCTTCGCGTCCAAGAAGGTGGCGTATCTGGTGGCCGATTGGACCAACCAGAATCCGGAAGTGACGGCATTGCTGAAGGAGAATGGCCGTTCCGGCGTGCCGCTCTATCTGTATTACGCCCCCGGCGCGAGGACGCCCATCATCTTGCCGCAGATCCTGACGGAAAGCGGTGTGCTGGGCGCCCTCGGCGGCTAGAGGGCAATCGGATGAGGCGCATCGCGCCTCATCCGACAATTGCGCGACAAATCAAAGAATCCAGGGCATGATCTGATACAAGCTAATCAGATCACGCCCTGGAAGCCCCCTTAATGCAGTGCGCGGCCGGAAGGCTTTGGCCAGCCCAGGTCGCCGGACAGGTAATGGCGTTCCCACTCCAGGAACTCCTCCGGCGATAGGCGATAGCGGCGGCAGGCTTCCAGTGCGCTCAACATGCCGGCATGCACCGCGGCGACGACCTCCGCCTTTCGGCGGGCGACCCAGCGCCTGGTGGTGATAGGAGGCAATTGAAACGGCACCACAACACCACCTTCGAGGGGGATGGCGCGATCTGCCGCGCGCCTGTCCTTTTGCCGATCGGTGTTGTTGTCGGTTGCGTCTTTAACGTCAGTCATGGGCGGCTCCTTTGAGGTTGCCGCCCCCAGCAGCAGCAGCCTAGGCGCCGGCCTTTTAATGCGGCGTCAAAACGGGCGCGCTCTTTTTATGCAATTGCCATCGATCCTGCGTCACTGTTTCGAGCCGCGGCTTTTCGCTTGCTTCTCGGCCTTCGCCGCCTGATCGGGCTTGGGCACGTCGCTTTCACGTCCGGAGGGCGCACCGATGATGTGGTTGCCGCCCGAATAGGAGGGCGGATCGCTGGCGGGAAAGGTGTCCGCCATCTGGGCATCGATTTTGTCTTCCCTGGTCTCGCACTTTTTGCTGGTGGAAAGATGCTCAGGCATCTTTTCGTGCGGCTTGTGACCGTGAGTCTGGCTGGCCATGGAGTCGCTCCTATGTCGTGGTGGTGGTGGTGACGGTGAAGAGGTGGGGGAACAGCCCGACCAGGCCGACGAAAATCAGGTAGATGGCGATCAGGTAGTTCAGCAGGCGTGGGAGGATCAAAATCAGGATCCCGAACAGCAGCGCAATCAGCGGCTGAATCATGATGACGTCGATATGCATTGTGCATTCTCTCCGGCTGTGTCCGATTGCTACAACGCGCGAGGCGGGTTCCAGGGCGCATTAAAGTTCCACTCTGATGGAACGTGAGCTATGGAACATGGGCCATGGAACGCCGGGCGTTGGACCCCGGGAGAGAGCAGGAATGCCAGAAAGGGCCGGGTTTGCCTGGCCTCCCCGCCCATGTTACGGGCCGGTATGATTTTGGGTTCCCTGTTCCGAAGGACGCCCCGCCAGGGCGCCAGGATTTTGGTGGCTTTTGCCAGCCAGACCGGTGCGGCGGAACGCATCGCCTGGCTGAGCGCCAATGCGCTGGCGGCGGTTCCGGGCGGAATGGTGCGGGTAGCGTCTCTGGGTGGATTGACGCCGGCGGATATCGCCGAAGCCGGCACCTTGCTGGTGGTCACCAGCACCTATGGCGCCGGTGAAGCGCCGGACTCCGCGCGCGCTTTTGCCCGCAAGCAGATGGCCGGGACGCCCGCGTTCAAAGGCTTGCCCTATGCCGTCCTGGCGCTGGGCGACCGCACATACGACGCCACCTTCTGCGGCTTCGGCCGGGAGTTGGACCGCTGGCTGGCGTCTGGCAAGGCGCGCCGGCTGTTCGAGATCGTCTGCGTGGATGGCGATGACGACACCGCCGCGATGACCAAATGGTGCGAACATTTGCACAGGCTGGGCGCGAACACTTCCGCGGAGGCGTTGATGCCGGGTCCGCCTCGGGACTGGTTGCTCACCGAACGGCGGTTGCTGAATTCCGGCAGCCCGGGCGGAGAAGCCTGGCATATCGCGCTCACGCCCAAGGATCCCGCGCAGTTGAACTGGACCGCCGGCGACATTGCGGAAATCTGGCCGCGCAACAGCGAAGCTTCGGTTGGCGAATTTCTCAGCCGCCACCGGCTGGACGGCGAAAAGAGTTTCCGCTGGCGTGGGCAATGGACCTATCTGCGCGATATCCTCGCCCATTCGCGCCTGCCCCGGCCGCATGAAGTGGAGGGCATTTCCCTGGACTGGCTGGTGGAACGGCTGGAGGCTTTTCCGCATCGCGAATATTCCATTGCGTCCCTGCCCGAGAGCGGCCGCATGGAGCTGCTGGTACGCAAAGCGGTGAAAGAGGATGGCAGCCTCGGCTTGGGTTCGGGCTGGCTGACGCAGGGCTGCGCCCTGGGCGGCGTGGTGAAGTTGCGCTTGCGGCCCAATCCCAATTTCCATCCACCTGGCGCCAAGAACGATTCCGAGCCGCCTCAGATACTGATCGGTGCCGGCACGGGCATTGCGGGTTTGCGTGCTCATCTTTTCCACCGGAAGCAAAAGAAGCTCAGGGATGCCTGGCTTCTGTTTGGCGAGCGGACCCGCGCACACGATCTTTATTATGGCGGCGACATCCGGGCCTGGCAGGCGGACGGCACTCTCGTCCGTGCCGACCTGGTTTTTTCCCGCGACGTCCAGCCGAAAAAATATGTCCAACATCTGGTGACGGAAGAGGGTGCCGAAATCGGACATTGGGTTCGTGAACGTGGCGCCTCGATCCTGGTCTGTGGCGGCATGGAGATGGCAGCCGCCGTACAACAGGCTTTGATCGCCATTCTGGGCGAAGAGACGCTTGATGCGATGACACAAGATGGGCTTTATAGGCGCGATATTTATTGAGCGCCCGTTTCATCTTTTTGGGACTGTGACGCGCTTTGAGTCAGGTGGTGCAGCATCAGCGCCGCCGCTTTATCGGCATAGCCCGACTCCAGCGCCGCCAAAATCTCCAGATGATCGTCGATGGCGCTATGCACTTGCTCCATCGGATAATCCCAATGTCCGATCAGGAACTGGCGCAGCCGGTTTTGATTCTGGATCGCCTTCAGCATGGTGCGGTTGCCCGAGCAGCGCGCCAGCTCTTCATGAAAATCCGCGTTTACGGCATGAAAGCCGGTCCCATCACCCGCACGCCACGGCTTCTTGCGCAATTTCTGATGCTGGCTGCGCGCCTTTTCGGCCCAGCCGCGATCCAGCTTGAATCCGGGCTGGAGCAGGATCTGCGGCTCCAGGGCGCGGCGGAAGGCGTAGCTCTCGTTCAGAATGCGCGCTGAATCGCCGGCAAAGGCCCAGCCATGACCGGTCTTGCGTTCGATCAGGCCCAGTTCCTGCATTTTCCGCAACACATCCATCACGGTGCCGAGCCTTGCGTGGAATCGGCGCAGGACTTCCTGCTGGGTGAAACTATCGGCGAGCTTCCCCGCACCCCTGGCCCGCGCCAGCGCGTCGAACAGGCGCAGATCCTCCTGTTCGTCCGCTTCACTGTCCTCTTTGAGGACGGGCATTTTGGCCAGCACAAAGCCGCGTCCCGCACGGGGGCTTATCACCCCTTCCGCCGCCAGTAGCTTGAGAGCGCCGCGGACAGGCGTGCGCGATACGCCAAAGGTCTTGCAGAGATCCAGTTCGACCAGGTGGTGGCCGGCTTGCGCATTCTCGTCTTTCAGCCATTTCAGGATGCGGCGCGCCAGCGCGCCTTGCAGGCGGCTGGCTTTGGGACGTCGTGAAGCCATGCGGCAACATTGGTCTTTTGCGGCATAAATACAATTGCCTTGTGATGGGCACGAAAAAAGGGCCCCAGAGAAGCGGGGCCCTTTTCTCTCTGCTACGATTTTGTCGGATCAGCGATTCATATTCTGCTGGTCGTTATCCTGCTGGCCGGAGCGGCTACCTTGCTTGTCGCGATCTTGCTGGCCTTGCTGACCGCCCTGTTGGCGTTGCTGCTGTCCAGACTGCTGGCCGGGTTTTTGCTGCTGTTGATGTCTTTGCTGCTGAGGGTTCTTCTGGCCAGACTGATTGTCCTGGTTGGTCATGTCATTCTCCGTGGATGGGGTTTTCCCAGCCCTTTGCGAAAACCGGTTCCGCTTGCTCCTGGTTCCGGAAAAATCCTTGAGTTCCCTAGGTTTCTCTGTGACTTCCTTCATTTGCCCAAGGATTTGGCGCGCCTTGTTTCGCGGCTGCAATATGCGCGAGGATGAATTGATCCCGGGGAAGCGCGATTCTAGGATCGCCGCCAACAAGAACGAGAATCGCATGGGGCGAGGCTCAGAACCGCCTTCCCTTCGCGCGCAGCGCAAGAAGGGGAGGCGGCCGTAGCAGCGCGAGGCACGAGGTGGGCGATCACGCCAACCGAACGCCGAGCAAAGCTGCGGAGGCCGGAGGGGTTTATGGAAAATACTTCGCGCGGGCTGAGCCGCCGCCGCTTGCTGGCTTCTGCCGCAGCGCTGCCGATCCTGGCCGGCACGGCTGACGGACGCACGATTTCCGGCACTGTGCCCTGGTCGCCCTTTGCCGGCGCCCCGCCGCGGCCGGTCAATCCGCTAGGCTGGTACTATTTCACACCGGTGGAAGCCGCGACGGTGGAAGCCATGGTGGACCGGCTGATACCGGCCGATCACCTGTCGCCCGGCGGCAAGGATTGCGGCTGTGCCGTCTATATCGACCGTCAATTGGCGGGCTCGTTCGGCCAGGCCGACCGGCTTTATACCAAGGGCCCATTCCGGCAGGGGCTGCCGACCCAAGGCTATCAGGGGGACCTGACTCCGGCAGGCCGCTATCGCTTGGGGATTCAAGCACTGAACGATTACACCAACGCCACGTACAAAAAAGATTTCCGTGCGCTTTCGGCCGAGCAACAGGACGAGGTATTGACCGGGCTGGATGGCAACAAGATCCAACTCAAACTCAAGCCCGGCTTCAGCACCAAGCAATTCTTCGAGCTGGTGCTGCAGAACACCATGGAGGGTTTTTTCGCCGACCCGCTTTATGGGGGCAACAAGAACATGGCGGGCTGGAAAATGATCGGCTTCCCCGGCGCGCGCTACGACTATCGCGATCATATCGACAAGCACAATGTGCCCTATCCCAAAGGGCCGGTGTCGATCTACGGGATGGAGGGCTGAATGGCGCGCCTTCTTCCCAAGCGGGATGCGGTAATCATCGGTCTGGGTTGGACCGGCTCGATCCTTGCCCAGCAGCTGACCGATGCGGGCCTGAATGTGGTGGCCATCGAGCGCGGGCCGTGGCGGGACACCTCCACCGATTTCAATATCGCCTACATGCAGGATGAGCTGCGCTACGCCATCCGCAAGGACCTGTTCCTCAAGCCCAGCACCGAAGCCATGACGATGCGCAACAATGCCGGCCAGACGGCCTTGCCTATGCGCGATTACGGCTCCTTCCTGCCGGGCGATGGGGTGGGGGGCGCCGGCGTGCACTGGAACGGGCATACCTGGCGTTTCTGGGACAGCGACTTTTCCATCAAGACGCATCTCACCCAGCGCTATGGCGCCGCCAAGGTCAAGAACCTGCAGTTGCAGGACTGGGGCGTGACCTGGAACGAGATCGAACATAGTTTCGACCAGTTCGAATATATCTGCGGCACTTCGGGCAAGGCCGGCAACCTCAAGGGCCAGATCCAGTCGGGCGGCAATCCGTTTGAAAGCCCGCGCACCCGCGACTATCCCACACCGCCCTTGCGCATGCCCTATGCGCCTACCTTGTTCGCGGAAAAGATGAAGGAGCTGGGGTACCACCCCTTCCCGTTGCCGGCATCCAACCTGTCTCAGGCCTATATCAACCCGCTGGGCGTTCGCATGGGCCAGTGCACCTATTGCGGTTTCTGCGAACGTTTCGCCTGCGGCAACTATTCCAAGGCCAGCGCCCAGACCACCATCCTGCCGGTCCTGATGAAGAAGCCGCATTTTGAGTTGCGCACCGAATGCGAGGTGTTGAAGGTCAACCTCACGCCCGACGGCAAAATGGCCAAAAGCGTCACCTATATCGACACCCATGGCGTCGAATATGAGCAGCCCGGCGACATGGTGCTGATCTGCGCCTATGGGTTGATGAATGTGCGCATGATGCTGTTGTCCAAGATCGGCACTCAATATGACCCGGTGACGGGCAAGGGGACGGTGGGGCGCAACTATTGCTACCAGACCAGCGCGGGTGCACGCCTGATGTTCGAGGACAAGCATTTCAACCCCTTCATCGGTGCCGGTTCGCTGGGCCAGACCATCGACGATTTCAACGGCGATGCCTTCGATCACTCCAAGCTCGATTTCGTGGGCGGCGCCGGAATCAGCTGTACGGTCACCAATGGCCGTCCCATTTCCAACCGGCCGACCATGCCCGGCACCCCGCGCTGGGGCGCCAAGTGGAAACAGGCGACGGTGGACGGCTATGGCAATTCCATGGGCTTCGGTTCGCAGGGCTCTTCCTATCCGGTGCGGGAGAATTATCTGGACCTGGACCCCACCTATTCCGACCGTCACGGCCGGCCCTTGCTGCGCATCACCTTCGATTTCCCGGACAATGACGTCGCCATGTCGCACTATGTCTCGGATCAGCTGGAAAAAATGACCAAGCCCTTCAACGCCAAATTCGCCGGCGTGGCGCGCTTGAAGAAAGGCTGGGACTCGGTGCCCTATCAGAGCACGCACAATACCGGCGGCGCGATCATGGGCAGCGATCCCCAGACCAGCGCGGTGAACAAATATCTCCAGAGCTGGGATGTGCCCAACGTGTTCGTGATCGGCGCATCTGCATTCGCCCACAATGCCGGCATGAATCCCACTGGTACGGTGGGTGCGCTGGCGTTCTGGGCGGCCGAGGCCATCACCACCAAATACATCAAATCGCCCGGCGCGCTGGTGCCCGGATGAGCACTTTCTTGATTGGTCGCTCCGGCTCCGGCCGACGCTCCGGATTCATTTGGGCGGCTGTATTTGTCGCTCTTTCCGCTCCGGCGCTCGCTGCCACGACCGACGCCGGCAGATATCAGGTGGCGCTGGGCGATTGCGAAGGGTGCCACGGCAGGAACCTGGCCGGCGGCGTATCTCTGGAGACACCTTTCGGCCGAATGGTGACGCCCAACATCACCCCGGACAAGGAAACCGGCATCGGCAACTACACGCTGGCGGATTTCAAGCTGGCGATGAAACGTGGCGTCGCGCCGGGCGGCAGGCGGCTCTATCCGGCCATGCCCTATCCCTATTACGCCTATATGCCCGATCGCGATATTGCCGCGCTTTGGGACTATCTGCAGACCGTCAAGCCGGTGAGGAACAGCGTCAACGTCAACCAACTGCGCTTTCCCTATAACATGCGCTTTCTGGTACGCGGCTGGAATTTCCTGTTCTTCCGGCCCACGCCGATCGCCGATAAAAGCAAAAGCGAGGAATGGAATCGTGGCGCCTATCTGGTGAACGGACCGGCCCATTGCGGGGCCTGTCATTCCGCCAAGAATGCATTTGGTGCCGACAAAGGGCCGTTGACCGGCGCTTCGCTGCAAGGCTGGTTCGCGCCCGATCTCAGCAACGAGCACAATAGCGGGCTGGGCTCGTGGAGCAGCGCCGACATCGTGGAATATCTCGAGACCGGACGGAACGCGCATTCCTTGGCCTCCGGCCCGATGGCGGAAGCGGTGGAGAATTCGACCTCGCGCATGAACGATGCGGACCTCATTTCCATCGCCGTCTATCTCAAGGATCTGCCGGCCGGCCAGGGCAATGGCGGCGGCGCCAGCGGGATCGACGCCCAGATGAAGGCGGGCGCCCATGCCTATGACATCAGCTGCGCCGCCTGTCATGGTCGCAACGGCAAGGGCAGCACCCTTTTCCCGCCGCTGGCCGGCAATGCCGCAGTCCGGCAGGTGCGCGCCGATACGGTGGTCCGCACCGTGCTGGCCGGCGGCAAGGCCGCGGCGACACCCAAGACGCCCACCGGCCCTGGCATGCCCAGCTTCGGCTGGCGCCTGACGGACGAACAGGTCGCCAATATTCTCACCTATGTGCGCAACAATTGGGGCAACCAGGCGCCGGCCATCTCGTCCGAGACGGTGAAGCGCATCCGGTCGGAATTACACAGCTCCAGCTAGCATCCGCCGGTAAAGCGCTTCCAGATCGCGCGCCAGACGCGGTGTGTCGAACAGCGGCGCGGTGGCGCGGTTGGCGGCGAGCCGGTCGCGCAGGCCTTTCAGCCGCATGGGATCGCGCGCCAGCGCCAGGGCGAGCGATTCATACTCTTGCGCATTTTCGGCGATCAATTCCGCCAGTCCCGCGGCGGTCAGCAGGCTGGCGCCAACCCGTCCGGCAAAAGCGCTGCCGCGTTGGGTCAAGACCGGCAGGCCCGCCCATAGCGCGTCACAGGCGGTGGCATGGGCGTTATAGGGCAGGGTGTCCAGGAACAGGTCGGCCAGCCGGTGGCGGGCGAGATGCACGCTCAAGTGCGCCGGCCTGGCGAACACCAGCCGGTCCGGATCGATGCCGCGATCCCTTGCCGCCTGCCGGAGATTGGCCTTGGTTTTCTCAGCCGCCTGCTTCAGCCACATCACGCTTGCCGGAAGTTCCGCCAGCAGTCGCATCCAGATGGAGAAAACCGGTTCGGTGATCTTCCAACTGTTGTTGAAGCAGCAGAAGACGAACGCATCCCGGGGCAAACCTGCCTGCGCGCGCGTGGGCAGCGCGCCCAAGACGCGGCTGGTGTCGTTGGGAAAAAAGCCGTGGGGCAGATAAGCAAGACTCTCCGAAAAGCCCTTCGCATCGGGTGCGACGATGGTATCGGCAATGAGATAGTCGATGAACGGCGCGGCGGTGGTTCCGGCATAGCCCAACCAGCTAGCCTGAACGGGCGCCGGGCGATGGCTCAAAATGTCCAAATTGTCTCCCCGCGTATGGCCGTTAAGGTCCACCAGTATGTCCACCTCCAGCACGCGCACTTGTTCGGCAACCGAAAGCGGCGGCTGATGATGGGCGTCGACAAATTTGTCAAACGCGGCCACCAGGCGCCTGCGTTGGGGGCTGCCGTCATCCGGATTGGTGCCAATGCCGAAAATCTGGAAATCCTTCCGGTCATGGCCTTCGATCAGCTGCACCACATGGGTCGCCACCGGATGATGTCCGACATCGGAGGAAATATAGGCGATCCGGATCTTGTCATGGCTGTAGCCTGCCCGGGTCAGCCGCGGCGGCAGAGCCGGAAAACGCGCGCCGATGACATTGGCAGCACATTGGCGTTGGAGTTGTTCGTCGCCGCTATAGCCAAGGAGCATCCAGGGCGAGATGGCCTCGCCGGCGGCGATGCGCTTTTCCATCTCCAATCCGATTTCGGCCGTGCGCCGCCAGTCGCAGAGATCGAGCGCCGCCATGCCCGCGCCGCCAAGGGCCTGCGGGCTGATGCGCGCGGCACTGTCGAAGGCGGCCAGCGCCTCTTCATGGCGTTTCAGTTGTTGCAGCGCCTCGCCGCGATTGTTGAGGGCTTCGGCATAATCGGGTTTGAGCGCCAGCGCCTGGTCATAGGCCACCAGCGCCTCGTCGTAACGCATCAGACCCTGCAAAGCATTGCCTCGATTGTTGATCGTTTGCGCATCGCCGGGCCGCAAGGCCAGGGCCCGGTCGAAACAGGACAGGGCATCCGCGAAGCGCCTCATCTCCATCAGGGCGCTGCCGCGATTGTTGAAAGCGGCGGCAAAATTGGGCGCCAGCCGTAACGCCCGGTCATAGGCCGCCAACGCCTCTGCCGGGCGTTTCAAGTCCTGCAACACGCTGCCGCGATTGTTCAGCGCTTCCACATGGTCGGGCATGGCCTCCAACACCCGGTCATAGGCCGCCAGTGCTTCGTCATGCCGGCCCAGGGCCTGCAACACCGTGCCGCGATTGTTTTCGGCCTGCGGCCATCCCGGCTTTCGCTCCAAGGCCTCTTCATATCCGGCCAGTGCCTCGTGCGGCCGCTTCAGCATCTTGAGGATATTGGCGCGATTGAGCAGCGCTTCCGGATCGCCGGAATTGATTTTCAGGGCCTGGTCGATGTCGGCCAATGCCTGGTCCAGATCTCCGGCCTGCGCCCGTGCCACGCCCAGCAAATGGCGTGCGGCGAAATCCTCGGGGGCCTCAGCCAGCACCTCCAGATACAGACGCTCGGCTTCACGCAGGTGCCCGCTGCGTTGCAGCGCGATGGCCTGATCGGTCAAGGCTTTTCTATTCATGTTTCCCGGTTCCGCCCGGCATGGTATCTCTTTGCAAATTGCGAAAAGCAAGTGGCCAAAAGCCGATCGCGCAGAGGAATGGGACGATGATGGTCGACCGCCGCGAAACCATGGCCCTGATGGGAGCCGCGATGCTTGCCGGCACGGCGGGGCGCGCCGCGGCGGCGGCAACGCCGGTGATCGAGTGGAACATGCATATGTTCAGCTCGAATACCACCAAATTTCCCTTCCATCCCAATGCCGTCTACAAGCCCGACACCGAAAAGCTGCCGGCTGATCCCCTGCCGCCCTATCAACAGCATCTCAAGGAATTCGGCATCGACAAGGCGATGTTCGTGCAGCCCGAGCCCTATGGTGACGATCACACGCTGGTGCTGGACTGCCTGCGCCGCACCTCGCCCGACAAGTTCAAGGGCACCAGCCTGTTCTATCCCAAGAATCCGGAGTCGCCGAAAAAGCTGGCGGCGCTGGTCAAAAGCCAGCCACGTATCGTCTCCACCCGCTTCCATGCCCATCGCGGCAAGGAGATGTACCTGGATTCCTTCGCCGCCGACTATGTGCGGGCACTATGGAAACAGGCGGTGGAATCGGGCCTGATCATCGAACTGCATATCGGTCCCAATTACGCCGCCCAGGCGGGCGACGCCATCCGCGCTTTCCCCGGCTGCAAAGTGTTGATCGACCATATGGGCGAACCCAAGCTGGGCAACCCCTATGAGTATGCCAACATGCTGGAGTTGGCCAAGCTGCCCAACGTTTACATGAAACTGTCGGGCCTGGATTATATCGCCAGCGACGGGCCCAATTATCAAAGCGTGCTGCCATTTACGCGCCGCTTGATCCGGGAGTACGGCCCGGAGCGTGTGGTGTGGAGCGGCGGCTCGCCCAAGATCGTTGACGTCCACTTGAAAGGCTATTCGTCGGCGGATATCGCCAAGGTCAAGGGCGGCAACCTGCGGAAGCTGCTCAACTGGTGAAAGGGCCGCCCTTGCGGTAAGGCAATGAAGAAACGGCGCGAGATACTGGAGGCCGCCGGCCTGGGATCCTTGGCGCTGATGGCGGCGGTCGGCGATGCCAAAGCCGAAATTCTAGCCGCGGCCCCCGAAGAAAAGCCCAAACACCATATCCGCTTCGGCGTTTGCGGCGTCAGCCACGATCATATCCACGGCATGATCGGGGCAGTACAGCGCGGCGGCGGCGAATTGGTGTCCTATTGGGGCGCCGAGCCCGACAAGCTGGCGGTATTCGCCAAGCGCTATCCCAATGCCAAACCGGCACGCGCCCAAGACGAGGTGCTGCACGATCCTTCCGTGCAACTGGTTCTGTCCTCGCACATCGCCAATCAGCGGGCGGGAATCGGTGTGCGCGCCATGAAGGCGGGGAAGGATTTCCTCGCCGACAAGCCCGGCATCACGACGCTCGATGACCTGGCGCTGGTGAAGAAGACCATTGCCGAGACCGGGCGCATCTATGCCATCCTGTATTCCGAAAGGCTTGAAGTGCGCGCCGCCGTCTATGCCGGGGAGCTGATCCGGCAAGGCGCTATCGGCAATGTGATCCAGACCATCAATATCGCGCCGCATCAGGTGATCCAGCGCGCCGGCGACAATGGCGGCGGCAGCCAGCGCCCCGGCTGGTTCTGGGAGGATGTCCAATATGGCGGCATCCTGTGCGATATCGGCTCGCATCAGATCGATCAGTTTCTGTTCTACACCGGCTCGACAAAGGCTGAGATCGTCGCCGCGCAAGTCGCCAATCTGCGCCATCCCGATCATCAGCATTTCCAGGATTTCGGCGATGTGATGCTGAGAGGCGACAAGGGCCTCGGTTATGTGCGGCTGGATTGGTTCACGCCCGATGGGCTGGGCACCTGGGGCGATGGCCGGCTGTTTGTCTTAGGGACCGACGGTTATCTCGAGATCCGCAAATACGCCAACGTCGCGGTGTCGAACAAGGGTGACAACCTGTTCCTGGTCGATGGCAAGAAAGCGCGCTTCATCGATTGCAACAACGGCTCCTTGCCCTTTGGCCCTCAATTTGTCGGCGATATCGCCAACCGAACCCATACCGCCCAGGACCAGGCCCAGTGCCTTTTGGCGGCGGAACTCGCCATCCGGGCGCAGCTGGCCGCCAAGCGCGTGACCGTCTCCGAATAAGAATTTCGCGACAAGGGCAGGGCGTTCACCAAGCGCACGGACCAGACCTGAGAAGGAGCCAAATCAGACCACCCGGCCCTTCGCTTATGCTCAGCGCGTTCGCTGCTCCAAACGATCCGCTGGATCGTTTGGTCCGCCGCGCCTGGCGCGGCGAACCGCAGCTCACCCCCACATTTCAAGAGGCGGGGGCATGCGCCTGCGGGATGGCCGCCATGAGCGAAACTTGGGCCACTTTTCGGCCGGCATCCCCATTTTTTGGTTTGTTGTCGGGCCGAAGGAGCGAGTGTCATGTCCCATATTTCCGCGCATGCCGATTACCGTCACGAGGATTACTATTTTGCGCGCACCCAGTCCCGCGCCCTGATTTCGCGGGAATGGGAGCCTAGTGCCAGGCCTTTACAGTCCTGGTCGGAACTTCTCTATCCGGCGCTGGCGGCTTCGGGCGCGCTGATCGCTGTGTTGGGCATCCTGTACTGACCGCGATTGCGGGCCGCGGCGTCTGGCTCTAGCTTTGGTCGTATCTTGTTTTGGGGGCGGGCCAAAGGTGAGCAGTCATGCGTCTGGATGACCTTCGTCCCTCCGACAATGTGGAAGACCGCCGCGGCGAGGACTATGGCGGCGGCGGCTTTGGCGGCTTTGGGCCGCGCATGGTGTTTGGCGGCGGCGGGTTGGGGCTGGTGGTGGTTCTGCTGCTGTCGCTCTTCTTCGGTGTCGATCCCTCACAATTGCTGAACGGCGGGCCGGGATTCCAGCCCCAGACGCGACAGGAAACGGGCCCGCGCGGCGACGATGCCGAATATCAATTTGCCCGCCGCATCATCGGATCGGCAGAGGATGTCTGGCAGCCTTTGCTGCGCGGCAGCGGGGTGCGTTTCACGCCCGCCACCTTCACGGCCTACGACAATGCAACGCCGACCGGTTGCGGCACCGGCCAGTCTTCGGCCGGACCATTCTATTGTCCCAGCGATGCGCATATCTATCTGGACCTGGCCTTCTTCAATGAATTGAGCCAGCGCTTCGGCGCGCCGGGCGATTTCGCCCGCGCCTATGTCATCGCCCATGAATATGGCCATCATATCCAGAACCTGTTGGGTGCGATGGACCGTGGAGGCATGGGGGCCATGGGTTCGCGCGGGCCGGAAAGCGGCGCCAACAGCCAGTCCGTCAGAATCGAATTGCAGGCTGATTGCTATGCCGGCGTGTGGGCCTACCATGCCAACCAGCAATTCGCGATCCTGCAGAATGGCGATGTGGAAGCTGCGTTGCGCGCCGCGTCCTCGGTGGGTGACGACACGCTACAAAAGGAAAGCCAAGGCTATATCGTGCCGGACTCTTTCACCCACGGCACCAGCGCCCAACGGGTGCGCTGGTTTGAGCGCGGGCTGGAGGGCGGGCGGATCGACGCCTGCGATACGTTTTCCGCGCCCAGTCTTTAAGACACCCCCAGCCCGAGCATGTCGGTGACCGCCTTGGCGTCGTCCTGGTCCAAGGGCAAGAATTCCAGCCCGATCTTGCCGCGGTAACCGGCGGCACGCACCGCCTTGAGCAGATTGGCATGGTTGACTTCACCGGTGCCCGGCTGATGCCGTCCCGGCACGTCGCCGATCTGCACATGCGCCACTTGATCCACGCCGGCGGTGAATTTCTCGATCAGGTCGCCGTCCTCCAGTTGCATGTGATAGAAGTCCCACAGCAGCTTGACGCGCGGCGAACCCACGCTGCGCACCATCGGCAAGGCGGGCTGCGAGCCGTTGAGCAAATGGTTGAGATGGTTGACGCGGTTGAAAGGCTCGACCAGCGCCGTCATGTTGGCCGCCTCCAGCATGGGCGCGATGCGCATCAGGCCCGCCAGATATCCCGCCAGTTGCGCTTCGCGCGTCATGCCTTCGATCAGGGAGTGGCCGGTGACGGTGAACCGGTCGGTGCCCAGGGTGCGCGCATCGGCGATGGCGGCCTCCGTGGTTTTCAACAGATCGGGATGTTTCGCGGGATCGCCGAAATTAGGCCAGGCGGGCGCGAATTGCGTCACCGTCAAACCATTGGCGTCGCACAGGGCACGCAGGGCCGAGGCTTTGGTGGCATTGCTCCGATCCACGGTCCAGAATTCGATGAATTTGAAACCATGCTGTTTCGCGAGTGCGAAGCGTTGCTCGAACGGCACCTGTTTGAACCAGGTATCCAGGTTTACGGCATAGCCTGACAGATCATCAGTCCGGTGGCGGTTTTGTGTCTGGGCGTTCGCGTCCGACGCCGCTGCCAATCCGGCCATGGCGGCCATCAACGCATCTCGCCGGTTGGGTCCTGTCACATGCTTCTCCCTGTTTATTTGCCAGTTTAGCGGATTTTGCGATGGAAGCGGAATTGGGGCGGCGATAGGCTCGGGCACGGGCTGTCGGGGAGTAACATGGAAATCGTCGCGCTTGTTTTGGTTTTCCTGATGGTGATCATCTTGTTCCAGGCGATCAAGATCGTGCCGCAGGGCAGGGAATTCACGGTCGAGCGGCTGGGCCGTTACACCCGCACCTTGACGCCGGGCATGGCGTTCCTGACGCCCTTCATTGAATCCGTCGGCCGGCGCGTCAACATGATGGAGCAGGTGCTGGACGTGCCCCAGCAGGACGTCATCACCAAGGACAATGTCTCGGTCCAGGTCGATGGCATCGTTTTCATCCAGGTGATGGATGCCGCCCAGGCCGCCTATCGGGTGGACAATCTCAATTTCGCCATCACGCAATTGTCGCAAACCAATTTGCGCACCGTGGTGGGTTCGATGGACCTG
>DATBCP010000066.1:0-4191 GCA_036270435.1 Rhizomicrobium sp.
GTGGTGCGCCGCTGACCCGGGATCCATTTTTGGATTTGGCCTCGGATGCCGGCGTGAATCCGACTACTTGATCTGCTCAAATAGATCGGTCCAATCCGGGTTCATCTTCTCGATCAATTCGATCTTCCACGCCCGCCGCCACTTCTTGATGCGCTTTTCGCGTAGAATGGCGTCGTGAATATCGCCGAATTGCTCGAACCAGACCAACATATGAACGCCATACTTTTTGGTGAAACCCTCTCGCAGATCTTCCCTGTGCTCATTCGCGCGACCTGCCAGTTTGCTTGTCACGCCAACATACAGCGTGCCGTTGCGCTTGCTGGTCATGATATAGACGAAATATCGATGCTCTTTGATCAAAATGGATTCCCGCTTACGCGGGAATGACAATAGAGAGGTGGCGGCTATGACATTAAAACCTGCATACCCATAGCGGGCGCAGTCCCCACCACTGCAAAGAATTTTGCCCCAGCCCGATTCCACCTGCCCAGGCGGGGCAAGGGGATCTCCGACAGCCACTAGCAAGCGCATCCGCCTCAAGGTCGTCGGCAAACCTCCTATTCGCACCTGCACAGCAGCAGCAGGCCAAATTCCCTCGCCAAATTCCGGGCGCGGGGTGTACCGTCTGCAAATCGCCCTTCGTCATGGCAACGCAAAAACAACAACTTGCCAATGAGGGGACTTGAAGGGGCCGGGAAAGGGTCAGGGGCCATGAGAAAGCAACAGATCGGCCGCCGCGGATTCCTTAAGGGCGCCGGTGCGGTGAGCGCAGCGCTGGGCGTTTCGGCCGGCGCATCAAAGCCCGCCGCCGCCGAGCAGACCGCCTCAACCTCGACCGCGCCGCTGCCCAACATGGCGGCCGAGACCCTTCCGCCCGCGCCGGATACACAGCAGCAGACCTCCAGCGGCGGCGACTTCATGGTCGATGTGCTCAAGCAGTTGGGCATCGAATATGTCACCCAGACGCCGGCCAACACCTTCCGCGGGCTGCACGAAGCCATCATCAATCATGGCGGCAACAAATCGCCCGAACTGCTCAGCTGCACGCATGAGGAAATCGCCGTCGCGATGGCGCATGGCTATGTCAAGATCGAGGGCAAGCCGCTGGCGGTCCTGGCGCAATCGACCGTCGGTCTCCAGCATGCCGCCATGGCGCTGTACAACGCCTATTGCGACCAGGCGCCGGTCTACATGATCGTGGGCAATTCGCTGGATGCTTCCAAGCGGCTGTTCTCCTTCGAATGGTCGCATGCGGCGATCGATCCGGCCGTCATTGTGCGCGACTATATCAAGTGGGACGACCAGCCGGGTTCGCTGCAGCATTTCGCGGAATCCGCCATCCGTGCCTACAAGATCGCCATGACGCCGCCGATGGGGCCGGTGCTCTTGTCGCTGGACAGCGAGATGCAGGAAAACCCCATTCCCAACCGCGCGGCGTTGAGCGTGCCGCCGCTGACGCGCGTGGCCTTGCCGCAAGGCGATAGCGGGGCGGTTGCGGAAACCGCCAACCTGCTGGTCAAGGCGGAATACCCGGTGATCATTGCCGACCGCCTGGCGCGCAGCCAGGAAGGCATGGACCGGCTGGTGGAGTTGGCTGAGGCCTTGCAATGCCCGGTGATCGATTCCGGCGGGCGCGGCAATTTCCCCAACCGCCACCCCCTTTGCCATACCGGGCGCAGCGGCGCGGTGCTGGGGCAGGCCGATGTGATCGTGGGGCTGGAAGTGAGTGATTTCTACGGCACCACTCATCTGCTCAGCGATCGTATCGAGCGTCGCACTCGCTCCATCATCAAGCCGGGGGCGAGGACCATCAATATTTCCTCCAGCGATCTCACGCCCAAGGGCAACAACCAGGATTTCCAGCGCTTCCAGGCGCTGGACCTCACCATCGCGGCGGACGCCGAACAGACCTTGCCAGCGTTGATCGAGGCGGTGAAGCGCGCCACCGATGCCGGCCGCAAGACGGATTTCGAGGCACGTGGCAAGCGGCTGGCCGACACCCATCACGCCATGATGGAGCAATGGAAATCCGACTGTACGCTGGGCTGGGACGCCAGCCCCGTCAGCCTGGGCCGGCTGTGCGCCGAACTGTATGACCAGATCAAGAATGACGATTGGTCGATGGTGGGCAACGGCATTCGCGTCAGCTGGCCGCGGCGGATGTGGAATTTCGACAAGAACTATCGCTGGATCGGATCGTCGGGCGGAGCAGGGGTCGGCTACAACGCGCCGGCCTCACTGGGGGCGGCGCTGGCCAACCGCAAATATGGCCGGTTGTCGGTCTCCATCCAGGGCGATGGCGACCTGATGTTCGCTCCCGGTACCTTGTGGACGGCGGCGCATCACAACATCCCCATCCTGTATGTGATGCACAACAACCGGGCCTGGCACCAGGAACTGATGTATGTCCAGGCCATGTGCAACCGCCATGGGCGTGGGGTGGAGAAGGCCCATATCGGCACGACCATCTCCGACCCCAATATCGACTTCGCCATGATGGCCAAGAGCATGGGCGTCTATGCCGAAGGGCCGATCATCAACGCCAAGGATGTGGGCCCGGCGCTGAAGCGCGCCTTGGCGGTGGTCCGTAAGGGCCAACCGGCGTTGGTCGATGTCGTCACCGATCCGCGCTAGGGGCACCGGCATGAACAGACTGACCCAGATCGCCGCCGTCCTGGTGGTTGCCGGCATCTCCTCTGCCGGGGCGCAGGAGATGGCGAAGGGTGATGCCGCCAATGGCAAGAAAGTCTATCTGGCGGATGGATGTTACCAGTGCCATGGCCGGGTCGGGCAGGGCGGACTGATGACGGGGTCGGCGCCGATCCTGGCACAGACCAAGATGCCCTTCGCCGCTTTTCATCGCCAACTTCGCAGTCCTATCAATGACATGCCGCCATATCCTGAGAATCTACTTTCAGAGAAGGAAGTGGCGGATATTTATGCCTTCCTGCAATCGCTGCCGGGGCGACGCCCGGTGAAGGACATTCCGATCCTCAACGACGACTAGACCGAGAACTGGGGAAAATGATGCGAACCACTCTGATCGCGGCGGCCCTCCTGGCCGGCTTTGCCACCGGCCTGGCGGCCCAGGACGCGGCCCTACCGCCCAACTATGCCGTTTCGCCCAAGGACCCGGGCGACGGCCATGCCCCGGGGATGAGAGCGACCGAACTCGGGCCTAAGACCCGCACCTTCCACATCACCTTCCAGAAGGGCGACGATCCGGCCGCCGGGCTGGCGGAATTCGCCCGCAAGAACAACCTTACCAACGCCCATTTCGAGGCGATCGGGGCTTTCGGTTCGGCGGTGATCGGCTGGTCCGACCGGCCCAAAAAGGCTTTCAAGGTGGTCCGCATCAATGAGGAAATGGAAGTCGCCGCCTTCAACGGCAATATCGTTCGCAATGCCGAAGGCCAACCGGTGGTGCATGCCCATTGCGCCGTGGGGATTCTCAGCAGCGAGAAAGCCTATGTCGGTCACTGTCTGCAGGAAGAAGTCAGCCTGACCCTGCAGGTCTATGTCACCGACAACGGACCGCTGAAGGCGGCGGGTAACTGAAGCCGAAAAAGAACAACAGCAAGGGCAGGGCGGCATGGAACTGAAGAAACGGGAATTCATTGCCGCGACCCTGGGCGCCGGCGCCGGGCTGGCGACGAGTCTGACAAGCAATGAAGCCAGGGCGCAGGGCGCGCCAATTCGGGAAAATCTCGGCGGCTATCGGACGGGCGAGGCGATCAATTCCGGCAAACAGCCTTCCTCGGTGGATCTGAACTATAAGCCCCGCCGCTTCAACAAGGTCATCGAGCTATGGGAAGACGGCCAGCCCGCCTATTACACCACCGTGCGCCCGACCCGCGGGGTGGATTCCTATGAGCTCGGCAAGGCGATGTGCAAGACCTGGGCTGACATGATCAATTACGACATGGAGCATGAGCTGTTCGATTTCCGCGAGCTGCGCGATTTCATGCAGGGGTTGGCGGATGGCGGCGGCACACGCAGCGGCCATCGCATGCCGGTGGTGTTCGTGACCTGTCCGGTGTTGGGCTTAAGCGAAGACTATATGCTGGCCAACAGCTGGGTGCTGGGACAGATCCTGGACCTGGGCGTGACGGGTATCCAGATCTGCCATGCCCGCGATCCCAAAGCGGTCGAGGTGGCCGCCCATATGGCCTGCCGCTATCCCTTCGATTA
>DATBCP010000067.1:0-9001 GCA_036270435.1 Rhizomicrobium sp.
GCTGAATATCTCCGCCAAGCGGCGCACCTTGACCGCGAGCGAGTTGGCTAAGGGAGTTGTCGGCCTGTCGCTAGCCATGGGACTATAATCCTAATATGTTGTCAACTACGCAATTCTCCTTATAGTTGTTTTATGGCGTCGGGACACATCGGCCTCAATAAGCGGTGCGCAGGATTGCCGTTCTCAGGATGGGCAGGCGGTCGTCGGATCGGTCCAGATAGATCTTCGCGGTCATGGAAATTCCCACACGGAGCGGATTGCGGGCAAGCTCGCGAGGATCGAGGGCGATGCGAACCGGCAGGCGCTGCACGACCTTGATCCAATTGCCGGTGGCATTCTGGGCGGGGATGACCGCGAAAGCCGAACCGGTACCTCCGCCCAGGCCCGATACGCGGCCGTGGAACACGATGGCGTCGCCGTAGAGATCCGCGGTCAGGTCGACCTTTTGGCCCGGGCGGATGCGCTTGAGTTGCACTTCCTTGAAGTTGGCGTCGACATGGGCATCCATCAGGGGCACGACGCTCATCAAGGTCGAGCCGAGTTTTACCCGCTGGCCGATCTGGGCATGGCGCGATGCCACCACGCCATCGACGGGGGCGCGTATCGCGGTGCGGTCCAAATCGAGCAGCGCCTTGTCCAAGGCGGCCTTGGCGGCGAGGACCTCCGGATTGTGCTCCGCATCACTGTCTTGGATTAGGCTCTGTCGTGCCGCCAATTGCTGTTCGGCGATGGAAAGCTCCGATCTGGCGGCGTCCACGGCGTTGCGGGCGTTCGAGATTTCCTCGGCCGACACGGCGCCGGCTTCCGAAATGCCGATGCGCCGCCGCAAGTCCAGCTCGGCGCGCCTGAGATTGGACTGTTTGCCTGCGACATTGGCCGAAGCGGCCTTCACATTTGCACCATATTGGTCCACTCGACGCAGGGCCTGCTCGTAATTAGCGCGTGCCTGTTGCACGGCGAGATCGGCATCCGCCGGATCAAGCTGGACCAAAAGGTCGCCGCGTTCGACCTGCTGGGTATCGGAAACCAGGACGTGTTGAATGGTCCCGTCGATCTGTGGCGTGATCTCGGCCAGCGGCGCGTCAACATAGGCATCGTCGGTGAACACGCTGGCGAGGCTTTGCCGATACCAGTACGCGCCGGCCAGGGCGGCGACCGCCACGCTGCCAGCTCCGATGCCGATGAGAAGGCGTTTGCGCCACAGCGCGCGGCTTGATGGTCCGCCGATCCGGCCGTCTCTCTGGCCGCTTGCCTGGTCGGGAAGCAGGCTGTCGGACAGGCGTCCGCCGGGCGCATGGAGTGCCTCGGTATAGGCCATACGGAATCCCTAGGCCTTGCCCTTCAGATCGGAGTCCGGCAGATCAAACAGAAGAGCCCCCGGTTCAAGGTTGCAGAACGAACCGAATCACTTTGTGACGAAACTACTACGGATTATCCGGCCTGGCACGGCAAATCCCTTCGCATCGCCTTGTCCCTCAACGCCCTTGCGGCCGTGCTTGTCGCCGTTCGGAGAGAGCGGTAATGCTTTTTCGTTATCGGGACTGCTCGCATGGGGCAGGGCGATTCCGCGAAGGCGAGACGTGGATCATCACGCAATTTCCGTGAGCCGGGATCTGGACGGCGAGGCGCCGCGCATGCAAGGCGCGTGGCTGGCGGCGGCGGTTTTTGTGCTGTCGCTGGCGACCTTCATCGTGATCCTGGACACGACGATCATCAATGTCGCGATTCCCCACATTGCCGGGTCGTTCGCCGTTTCCGCCAATGAGGGGACTTGGACGATCACATCTTATGCCGTCGCAGAGGCCTTCACCGTGCCCCTGTCGGGCTGGCTGGTAGCGCGATTCGGCGTGGTTCGCACCTTCCTGGTTTCCATTGTCGGCTTCGCGGTTTTTTCCATGCTGTGCGGCATTGCCTCGTCGCTGACCATGCTGGTGGTGTTCCGCGTCTTTCAGGGGTTGTGCGGCGGGCCGCTGATGCCGGCCTCGCAAACCCTGATCATGCGGGTGACGCCGCCGCATCGTGTCGAATTGGCGATGGGGTTGTGGATGATGACGACGATCCTGGCGCCGATCGCGGGCCCGATCCTGGGTGGGACGCTGGCCGACACGATCGGCTGGAGATGGGCCTTTTACATCAACATTCCAGTGGCGCTCTGCTGCGCGCTGGGCGCCTGGTGGCTGTTCCGGGCGCGGGAAACGCGGACGGCCCGCGCGCCGATCGATTTTGTCGGCCTGGGATTGCTGGCGCTCTGGGTGGGATCGTTGCAGATCATGCTGGACAATGGGCAGGACCAGGACTGGTTCGCTTCGCCCTGGATCGTGGGTCTTTTGGCCATTTCGGTTGTGGGATTTGCAATCTTCATCGTCTGGGAATTGACCGACGATCACCCCGTGGTGGATCTGCGGGTCTTCCGTCATCGCGGCTTCGCCGTCTCGGCCGCGGCGATGACCTTCACCTTCGGCGCCTTTTTCGCGTCCATCGTGCTGTTGCCGCTCTGGCTGCAGGTCAATCTGGGCTATACATCGACCTTGTCCGGCTATGTCTTGGCATTCCAGGCGATTTTCGGCGTGATCGTCGCCCCCGTGGCGGCCGTCCTCATGACGCGGATCGATCCGCGCCTGATCATGTCGGCCGGTTTGCTGATCCTGGCACTGTCGATCTTCACCCGCGCCGGCTATGCCCTCAATATCAGTTTCGAGAAGATGATCCTCCCGCAGTTGGCGATGGGCTTCGGTATCCCGCTCTTTTTCGTGCCGCTGATGACGATCTCCATGACATCGGTGGGCGCGGGCGAGACCGCCGCGGCATCAGGTCTGATCAATTTCCTGCGTACCGTCGCGGGCGCCATCGCCACCGCCGTCACCATCTCGGTTTGGAGCACCGATACGGTGACAACCCGCAGCAATCTGGTGGGCCGCTTGCACCTGTCCCACGATTTGATGGCGCGGCTCCAGGACAACGGGTTGGACGTCGATCAGGCGCTCCATTCGCTGGACGTGCTGGTCCAGAGCCAAAGCATCATGCTGGCGACCAACCATATGTTTCTGCTGCTGGGCACGGCGGTGGCGCTCACGGCGGCGGGGATATGGCTCATGCCGAGACCGGCCACGAGCTGAGCGCGATCAGCCTTCCTTGACCAGCCGGGCGAGGGGCAACCGCAACGAACGGCTTTCCAGCTTCGCCGCCTGGGGATAGCCGATGCGGCCCACAAAGAAGGTGGTTTGCAGATCTCCCAGGTTCCGGACCACGCGACGCGCCAACAGCCGCGCCTTGCGACGCTCGGCATGGCTTACCGTGAAAGGCTCGTCGCCAAGCCCGTAATGGGCAAAGGCCAAGGTCGCCAGGGCGGGCTGCAGCACCAAGCCGCGCTTGCTGGCGGTCAGCCAGAATCTCTGGACAGCTTCACCGCCGCGCAGCAGCTGGCTTATTGCGGCCTGTCCGGCCTGGCGGGGTTCCCGGAAGTGGAAAGCGAAATAGGCCGCGCTGAACAGGCCGGGCAGGAAATCCATCTGGAGGCCGGCAAAGAAAGGCGAGCCCAGGCGGTTGGCAATCTCCGTGCGTTGGCGTTTGGCCAGCGTCCAGCGCATCATTTTCTGGGTCATGGCGTCCACGCCCAACGCCTTGGAGGGAATCGCGTCGGGACTGTAGGCCCGCTGCCAGTCCACAATGCGGCCATGGATGGCGAAAGTCTCCGGAATCCGCAGCCGGATATCGGTGGCAAGCCGTGTCAGGGCGGCGATTTTGCGCCGCTCGCCCAGGCTTTCGTGCCAGGTCAGGGAAAATTCCAGGCCCAAGGCTTCCGCCAAAGCCTGTTTGTCTTCCGGCGTCAGGCTGCGCCGCTGATAATGTCTGCGGTCCACCGAGCGGCGCTGAATTTCGCCATGAAGGGGATGTTCGGATGCATTGCTATCGTCGTCCAGCGTGACCCTGATGCGGTGGAGCGATCCTTCGGCACCCACATAGTGCCAGCGGGCCCGCTTGCCGCTGGACGGGGCCGCGACCGCGATATTGGCCAGCAGCGTGCCGGCGGAAATCAGCGTCGGTTCGCCCTGACGGTACTCATAGACATTTCCCGGCTCGACCTGCACGCAGACATCGAAATGCGCCTCATCCTGCACCTCGAACGTCCAGGGCTGGGCATTGTCGCCGCTGGGCGCCCAGTGCGCGGCCTCCAGAATCCGCTCAACGGCCGGTGGTAGACGGGAATAGTTCAGCATCAGCTGTTCCCCAATTGCTTTTTCAGCATCTCTTCGACGGCGTCGCCTTTCATCTCTTGCTGCGGGCCATTGTTGCCCGGACTCTGGTCTGCCTCGAATTTGTTCATATAGGCATCGAAATGATAGTGAAAAGGCGCCGGCTTCACCTCGCCGCGGCCCAAAAGAATCTTCACCACCTGGGCCGCGGTATACGCGGCGCATAATTCGACTCCGATCATGGTCGACGGCGCCTTGCGCCTCGCAACGTCGAGGCGGGAGGGATCGACCAGATATTCGCTGTGCATGCCGCTGGGCGAGAGGCCCATCAGGAAGTTGATATACTGCCTCAGTTCGGATTTTCCCTCGAAGCGGAAATAGTTCTCGAACGGCATGCCGTCCTTGGTGAAGAGCAGGAAGGCGACCCCCATGCCCACCGGCGCCGCGGTGACGGCGGGAATGCCCAGTTCGCGGCAGCGGGCAAAGGTCTTTCGCCTGATGTCCAGGACGAAAAAGTCGAACCCGTCGATGAAAAGATCCACCCCTTGCAGAAAGGCGTCGAGATTTTGCGGCGTCACACCGTGCAGGAACTGGGTGATCTCGCTTTCGGGATTGATGTCCTTGGCCATCCGCGCCAGGACTTCTACCTTGGGTTGATCCAGCGTCGACATCATGGCGCCGACCTGGCGGTTGAAATTGGCGAGTTCAAAGGAATCCAGGTCGGCGATGTGGAATTTGGAAAACCCCAACCGGGCCAGGGTCAGCAGATGGACCCCGCCCACCCCGCCCATGCCGGCGATGGCGATGGTCTTTTCCTTGAGCGACTGCTGTTCCCGGTCGGTGAACCAGCCGAGATTGCGGTCGAATGCATCGGCATAGGAGAAGCCCGAAGTCATACCGTGTCTTTCCGTGGCAGCTCGATGGATTGCAGACCACCAGAACCAAGTAACCCCTGCCGCGCGTGGCTCGCGGCACGGAAAGAATACACCAGACTGTTGGCGATTTAACTATGTTTTGGTGTGCGCGGCGCGAAGGGCCGGCGCAGTCTTGCACGCAAGACGGTACGTCTAGACGTGTTTCCTGACCGGGGCGTCGATTTGCAGTGTAAGCCTGCTGCTCAATTCGCCACCATTGGTGATCACTTCCCAATAATCGCGCTGTTCGAACCTGAGCCGTTCCAACATGGAGGGAAGATAGCAATAGCAGGGCTGGCGAAAGCCATGGTGGAAAACCACCGGCCCAATTCCGGTGAAGTGGATGCCCATCCGTGCCAGCATCCGCAGGAAGGTCGCTTCCATCACTGCAGTCCAATAGTGGACGCGGCGCTCGACGCTCTGCCTGACCAGGAATTGAATCAGGCTGAGGCAAGCCAGGTTCGCCTGGCGTGCAGTTTCCTGGCTCGACAAGGGGCGCCCGGCGGCAATGGCGCAATCATCCGTCCACCGGCGGCGGAATTCCTTGGAGATCGCGAAGCGGGACACTTCCACGCTGTCCCCGATGCGCACGAAATCGGCCAGATCGATATTGTTGGCGCGAAGCATCTGCTCGATAGGCAGACGGCCTTCGGTGCAATAGCCGGGCAGGATCAGCCTGACCGTCCCGATCGCCCGGTCGGTCGGGCGATGGAACAGCAGGCCTTGAATGGCATGCGCGTCGAATGCATCGATCTCCAGACCGTCGCTATGTTCGTCGGCATTTTCGAACCTGCGCTCCAGGCAGTAGACCTGGTAACGCAACGCGTGCGCCGCCTCACTCAGGGATGGCTGGTCGGCGATGCGGGTTTCAAAGTAAACATCATGGCGCGCGAGAAGGCTGAGTTCCGGTTGCCAGGTCTGTGCGGAGCCTTCGAGAGCCTTCTCAAGAAATATCTTGTCTATCGCGCCCATTACCATTGCCTCAATGTAACTGCGCCAATCTTTGCGCCGGCGTCCCGCTATCTGAGCGTAAAACCATTACTCCGGCGCTAAGCACAGCCGGAAAATTGACTCAAAACGGCTAAGTGGCGGCCCCCCAAGCGTGCCTAAAATTGAACGAATTTCTTGAACTGTTGCAGTCGTTGAGGGGAACTGTTTCGCTTTTTGGGAAATGAGTCAAACAGATGCGATGATGATCATGGTAAACGAAAGGGATGAGGCATTGAGGGTAGGAGGCGCGCTCAGGGGGCGCCATCCGTAAAACTACCTAGCCGGCCCCGACCGGCCGTGTTTTGCACGACAAGCCCGTTGGGCGCACGTTCTTCTGCCAAAAGCACAAACAAAAACGGCGCCCGGAGAGGCGCCGTTTCTGCATTCGATAGAAGGCGAATTAAGCCTTCTTGGCCTTGCGGCGGCGCATCACAGCCGCACCGACCAGGCCCGCGCCGAACAGCGACACGGTGATCGGCTCAGGGACCTGAACGATGAAGCCCTTGGCGGTGTTGGCGCCGCAGATCTGGAAGTCCGGGCTGCAAGATGTGCCGTTGTAGGCGCTGGCAGTACCGCTGAACTTCAGGTCGCGCAGGATGCTGTTGGTATCCAACAGGGTGCCGGAGTCGAACGCCAAGCCGGCGATGCCGGGGGTGGTGGTATTGACGTCCAGGAACACATCATCGGTGGAGGCACCGGTGAAGTTGGTCGGGGTGCCGTTCAAGGTGATGACCAGGGTGTGGCCACTGCTGTCCGCCGCGGCGTTGAACGAAGCCCAAAGCGTGCCAGTCGCGATGGCAGTTTCATCTGCGCCAGGCGAACCACCGGTCAGGCTGAAGTGATCGGTGGTGCTGGAATAGTATTTCAGCGTACCGCCGGTGAAGAACAGCTGGTTGCCGACCTGCGACTGCAGCGTGAAGCCGTCGAACACGCCAGCCAGGAAAACGCCGCCGGCGCCATATCCGTTATAAGTGAGGTTGGACAGGTTGTCGGCGATCGAGGTGGCCTTGAAGATACCGCTCAACACATCGGTCGGCTTGGTCACGAGGGTTTCCCAGCTCAACGAGTTGTCGATGTAGGTGCCGGTTTGGGGAATGCAAACACCGCCATAGCAGGTGGTGGGAATGGCGAATGCCGCGCTCGAACCGACAACCGTGGCGGCAGCGGCGAAAAGAGCGGACTTGAGGATGGAAGGCATACGCATGACGGTTCTCCGGTTTGTGCGGTTCAGTTGCCAAGAAACATGCAGAAGGCGTGCCAATAAAAATAATATCTATAATTCAAAGGCTTATATTTCCAGATGCCCGCCAAACCATCTAATTTGTAAAACTGAATTACAGTTTTCGGCTGCTCCGAGGGATAATTTGTCAGGGAAGCCAAGGCCCTAATCCAAGGGGTGAACCGGACCGGACGACGCATCTCGGCCATAAGGGGCGAAAGGCGGATCTCGGACGCCTCAGGCGGCATTTTCCCTGGCGCGGATGGCGTCTTCCCTAGCGCGTTTGCGCTCAATCATCACCACTAGGAAGATGGAGACCTCGTAGAGCGCGACCAACGGTATCGCCAGGCTGAGCATTGAAAAGGCGTCCGGCGGCGTGAAGATGGCAGCCACGCCGAACAGGCCGACAATGGCATAGCGGCGCATGTCGCGCAGCGCGCGCGCGGTGACGATCCCGACCTTGGCGAGCAGCGACAGCACGACCGGCAGCTGAAATGTGAGGCCGAAGGCAAAGATCAAGGTCATCACGAAGTCGAGATAGTCGCCGACCTTGGCCTGGAGCTGGATGCCCATGGCATTGGCCGTGCCCATGGTCTGGAAGCTGGTGAAGAATTTGATCGCCAATGGCAGCATCAGATAATAGACGAAGGACGCACCCAGCACGAACATCACCGGCACGCCGAGCAGGAAAGGCCAGAAAGCCTGCTTTTCATGGCGATAAAGCCCGGGCGCGACAAACAGCCATATCTGCCAGGCGATGGCGGGAAAACCCAGGCATAGCCCACCGAACAAGCCGATCTTGACGTTGGTGAAGAACACTTCCGTCAGTGCGGTGTAGATCAAGTGATCGTTGGGCTGGCCGGCCATCGCCTTGTGCAATGGCTCGGTCAGGAAAGTGAAGATCGGCTTGGCGAAAAAGAAGCAGACGATAAAGCAGGCGGCGAACGAGATCACCGCATAGATCAGCCGGGTGCGAAGCTCCAGCAGGTGCTCCAGCAGCGGCGCTTTGGTGGCGTCCAAGGCTGCTTCATCTTCGGGGCTCGGTTTAACCATGGAACAGCCGGTCGGGGGCGCCAGGACGGGCCGCTTCCAGGCTGGAAAGCGGATGCTTGCGCTTCAGCGCATTGATCTCGGCGCGCAATCCGTTCAGGTCGGCGGTGCGGGTCACGTCTTCGAAATTGCGGCGCAGGCCGGAAACCATCGACCGGCCCTGCGTCACCCAATTGGCCATCATCCGCATCAGGCGCGGCAAGTCTCTGGGACCCACCACCACGAGCGCGATGAGGGCCAAGATGAAAATGTGCTGTCCACTGAAAATATTGAACATTTTGGCTGCGCTCAGGCGCTGACCTTGTCCTTGTTGGCGGGCGCTTCGGCGTCGATGGCGCGGGGCTCTTCCTTGCCCTCGGCCAAGCCCTTCTTGAAGCTGTTGATGCCCTTGCCGAAGTCTCCCATCAAGTCCGACACCTTGCCGCGGCCGCCGAACAGGACCAGGGCGATCGCGCCGAGGATCAGAAGATGCCAGATGCTCAAACTACCCATCAAAATGCTCCTCGGCGAAGGGCCATACGCATGGCTGGTTTTCCGCCTGCCGCCCGCAGGCCTTAATGCAGCGGCCGGACCATAATCGCTTGCCACGGCGCAGGGAAGCCAAACTGGCCTAATGCGTTAACTGGGGTCTAAAC
>DATBCP010000068.1:0-3184 GCA_036270435.1 Rhizomicrobium sp.
TTTGCTTCCGTCCAGACCAGCGATGACCGATTGCCGGGCATAGGCAGGATCGCAAACGGCCCCGAGGGCAGGAAATGCTCATAGGCCACGCCATTGTGCGGCTTGTCATGCTCGACCGTCGCAACAATACCGGTCTGGGGATAGGACCAACCGATGACCTGCATTCCCATGTGTGACCGCAGGGCCGAGTCGCGGCCATCGGCGGCGATCACCAGGCTTGCGGAAATCTCTTCGCCATCGCCCAGCCGTGCCACCGCACCGCCGGCATCCACCGTCACGGACGCCACTTTGGCCGGCGCCGTCAACTCCAGGTTGGCGCAAGCCCCAACCGCCGCATACAGCGCCGCGCGGATGTGACGGTTCTCGGCAATGTGGCCCAAACTGTCGGCACCCACCTCCCCGGCATCGAAATGCAGCGAAAAGGGCGAGGCCGGCTTTCCCGCCTGGCCGTCGGTCACCAGGATCTCGTGGATCGGCTGGGCGTGGGGCCGGAGCCCCTCCCACACGCCCAGCGCTGTCAGCATCCGCACGCTGGCATAGGCCAGGGCCGACACCCGGCCATCGAATTCTGGCTCCAGAACCTTCGCCGGAGGCGCCGCATCCACGACCAGGGTTTTCAGGCCACCTTGGGCCAGGGCCAGCGCCAATGGCAGGCCCACCATCCCTCCGCCGCCGATCACAACATCCACATGCCGCACGGACCGATATCCTTTGCCTAGTTTCTACGCAAAACGCCGCTTTTGCATAATTTTCCGGCAGAGTGGCCTGCCTGTTTTTGAGTCACCGGGATGCGACTTTCCGGCAAAAACCGTTCCTCGCCAAGTCCTTAGTCCGCCGGCCTGCACTTGGCCCGCTTCTTGATAATTCGTTAAAGCCGGGCGCGCGTCCGGCGCTGGCAATAACACGGAAGGACGGCAGATGAAGCTTATTACGGCCATCATCAAACCCTTCAAGCTCGACGAGGTGCGCGAATCGCTTTCCGCGCTCGGCGTCCAGGGCATGACGGTGACTGAGGTCAAAGGCTATGGGCGGCAAAAGGGGCATACGGAGATCTATCGCGGCGCGGAATACGCCGTGAGCTTCCTGCCCAAGCTCAAAATTGAAGTGGCGGTGAAGAGCGAGATGCTCGACGCGGTGATCGATGCGATCACGACAAAGGCAAAGACCGGCCAGATCGGCGACGGAAAGATTTTCGTCACGCCGCTCGAGCAGGTCGTGCGTATCCGCACCGGCGAAACGGATGGCGACGCGCTCTGAGGCCGAAGGGCCTTCGACCGTCCAAAAGGGGACAGACATGATGAAGATTGAGACTTTGAAGAAAGCGGGCATAGCCGGTTTGGCCGGCTTGGCCACGCTAGCAGCTTCGGCCGGGACCGCGCTGGCGGCAGCGCCGAAATTCGACACAGGCGATACCGCCTGGATGATCACCTCATCGGCCTTGGTGCTGATGATGACCATTCCGGGCCTTGCCCTCTTCTACGGCGGCATGGTGCGCAAGAAGAATGTGCTGGCGACGCTGGCGCAGAGCTTCGGTGCCACCTGCATCATCACGGTTTTGTGGATGATCATCGGCTATTCGATCGCCTTCACGACGAATCCGAATGCCGGGACCAACGCCTGGATCGGCGGCTTCGGCTACCTGTTCTTGGCTCCGATGGGGCTCGATGCGGTCAATAGCGGGCTCGCACCGACGATACCTGAGTCGGTCTACATGTTCTTCCAGATGACCTTCGCCATCATCACCCCGGCCCTGATCGCCGGCTCCCTGGCAGACCGCATGAAGTTCTCAGCCTTCATGTGGTTCATGAGCCTGTGGCTGCTGTTCGTCTATTGCCCCATCGCCCATTGGGTCTGGGGCGGCGGCTGGCTGGGCGCCATGGGCGCGCTGGACTATGCGGGCGGCACGGTGGTGCATCTGAACGCCGGTACCGCGGCTCTGGTGACGTGCCTGGTCTTGGGCAAGCGCATCGGCCTGGGTCACGAGAACATGTCGCCGCATAACCTGGTCCTGTCGGTGATCGGCGCCTCGCTATTGTGGGTGGGCTGGTTCGGCTTCAATGCCGGCTCCGCCGTCCATGCCGACCACAATGCCGGCATGGCCGCGGCCGCGACCCAGATCGCAACCGCCGCTGCCGCTCTGGCCTGGATGTTCGCCGAGTGGATTGTCGCCAAGAAGCCTTCCGTCCTGGCCATGATCTCCGGCGCCGTCGCAGGCCTGGTCGCGATCACGCCGGCTTCGGGCTATGTCGATCCGGTGGGCGCGCTCATCATCGGCATCGCCGCGGGCGTGGCCTGCTACATCTCGTCGGTATGGGTGAAGAAGGCCATCGGCTATGACGACAGCTTGGATGCCTGGGGCGTGCACGGTGTTGGCGGCGCGTTGGGCGCCATGATGACCGGCATGTTCGCCAAGAATGCGATCAACAGCGGGGCCAAGGGTTGGCTGATCGATGGCAACGGCCATCAGATGCTGATCCAGTTCTACGATGTGGCCGCCGTGTTCGTCTATTGCGGCATCATGACCTTCATCATCCTGAAGGTCATCGACATGATCGTTGGCCTGCGCGTTTCGCCGGAAGTCGAAGTCGAGGGTCTCGACATCAATCTGCACGGCGAGACTGTTCACGATTGACGTTTCCTCCCTGAACTGACTGGGGCGCCAGCGCAAGCTGGCGCCCCTTTTCTTTTTGTGGCTGTTCTATTTTTTGATCCCCTCCGTCAGCAACTCGGGTCGGCTCCGCCGACACCTCGTTGCCGACACCTCCCCTTCCAGCGCGCCAACGCGCGCGAAGGGGAGGCGGGTCATGGCCTCGGCGGTTGGTCGCCCGGCGGAATGCCGGGCTCGAGATATCTGGAACTGCCTGCACCGGACCTCTATCTTCCGCGCATGTCGAATCCTCCTCGCATAGCCGCACTACCGCCCGGCCCTTTCGCTCGATTGGCCGCGCTGCTCGCCGGCATACAACCCGGCAAGGAGGCCATCAGCCTGGCAGTGGGCGATCCCAGCGGCGCGGTCCCGGATTTCGTACAGACTGTGCTCGCAGAAAATGCCGCCGCCTTCGGTCACTACCCTGCGATCAGCGGCACGCCGGACTGGCGGCAGGCCGCGGCCGCCTGGCTCAACCGCCAGTCCGGCGTGCCGCTGATCGCTGGGTAGTGACCGAAGGCGGCGGCATTTTCTGTG
>DATBCP010000069.1:0-16663 GCA_036270435.1 Rhizomicrobium sp.
GTCGTCACGGCCACGGTCACCGAAGTCAATGACGGTGGCATCGAAGTGTCGCTGGCGGATGGCGTGAAGTCCTTCATTCGCCGTGCCGATCTGGCGCGAGACCGCAACGACCAGCGGCCCGAGCGTTTCGGCAAGGGCGACAAGGTGGACGCCCTGGTCACCAGTGTCGACAAGTCCAGCCGCAAGGTGTCGCTGTCCATCAAGGCCCGCGAGGTGGCGGAAGAGAAGGAAGCCGTCGAGCAATATGGCTCCTCCGACAGCGGCGCCAGCCTCGGCGACATTCTGGGCGCGGCCTTGAAGAAGAAGGTGCCGGCCAAGAAGAAAGGCGAGGAGTAGTCCTCGTCCGCGATAGTGCATGAGGGGCGCGGCGCAAGCCGCGCCCCTTTTTGTTGCAGTGCGCGCAGGTCCGCCGGAGGTGGTCACTTAAAGCTTCGCGCCCTTTTTTCTTTGTCGCGCGTTTCAATGCCCGGGAGCCCTTTTTGTTTGTGACTAGAATCAACTAGCTTCGCGGCCTTCACACACAAGGAGTTGGGTAATGGCGAAGAAGAGCAAGTTGGCCGAACGGGCCGCCGAACTGGAAGCCGCGGTGACGGGACTGTTTACCGGCACGCCCGCCGCGGCGCCGGCGGCGCCAGCCAAGAAGAAGCGCAAGGCGAAGAAGGCTGTGAAGGCCGCCAAGAAGCCGGCCAAGAAGGCAAAGAAGGCCGGCAAAAAGGCTGCCAAGAAAGCGAAGAAGGCCAAAAAGAAGGCGAAGAAGCGCTAAAGGATCATGGAATTATCCGGGAATGGGCGCCTTCGCTTGAGGGCGCCTTTTTCTTTGCCTCTTTCCTTTAAGAGCGGCCCCGTTAAAGTCGCTGCCAATCAAGAAAAGGGGAGGCGCATATGAGATTCAGCCAAATTCTGACGGTGGCCGCGTTGGCGGCTTTGCCTTTCGCTGTTTCGGCACAGACTCCGGGAGGAGCGGCCGCCGCACCGGCACTTCACACCACGCCCAATGACGCCTTTGTCTACCAGCCCGCGGCCGAGGTGGAGGCCATGACCCACCGCACCGATGGCAAACCCCAATCCAAGATCGTCATCGATCACGAGAATTATTTCATCGAATATGTGACCCGGGTGATCAACACCAACGCGGAAGCGCACAACCACTGGTACGACTATATCCACGTCCTGGATGGCGAGGGCAGCATCACCTATGGCGGCACCCAGGAAGGCGGCACCGATGCCGGCGGGGGCGAAATCCGCGGCGGCAAGCTGGTGGGCGGCAAGTTCCAGCTGCTGCATCCCGGCGATCGGCTGGTGATCCCGCCGGGCATGCCGCACATTTTCACCGCCACACAGGGCCATACCTTCACCTATGTGATCTTCAAGCAAAAGGTGTAGCCGCCATGATGCAAAGGATTGTCGTCGCCGGCCTTGTGCTGGCATCGCTTCCGGTCGTCGCCCAAACCATCTCTCCGGCCGCGAAGACCCCTTTCACCGCCGTGGAAAATCTGTCCACCGAAAAGACTGTGCGCCATCTCAGCGGGAAGGAACTGGGCGATGTCATGAAAAAGGGCATGACCCCGGGCGCCTTCTATTCCCAGGTGATGCTGTCCAAGCATGACGGCTACCAGATCATCAACACCATCCGTGACAAGGATGGTCAGGCGGAGATCCATGCCGATTGGAATGACAATATTTTCGTTCAGGAAGGCGAGGCGAGTTTTGTGACCGGTGGAAGCGCGGTGGATGCCAAGGTGACGGCGCCCGGCGAACAGCGGGGCACGGCCATCAAAGGCGGCGCGAACGCAACCATGCGGGCCGGCGACTATTTCTTTGTGCCGGCGGGAACTCCCCACCAGATGAAGCTGGCGCCGGGCCAAAGATTGCGGTTCATCGCCTTCAAAACCCACAAGTAGCAGCCGTAAAGCGTCACAAACCGCACGGACAATCACCCTGATCTTATGATTCCAGGGAACCGATATGGCTGCCAAGAAAAAGTCCAAGGCGCCTGCGCCTAGCAAAAAGGCATCAGGCAAACAGGATCGCGGGATGGTCCAGCGCCTGAAAGACCAGCGCACGGTCTTCCGCAAGGCGCAGGAAATTCATGAAAACCCCCGCGTCCTCAAGGAGCGTGCCTTTTACCCGGCCCATGACAAGCGGTTGGAAACCCCCGCCTATAAGAAGGCCCATGACCATCTGACCAAGGCGCTGGATCTGCCCTGCCTGGTCTGCGGCGTGAAAAATTCCACCCTCAAGGACAAGGCGCAGAACCGCTATAGCGCCAGGCAGATGGAAACCCATCACCATCTGATCGAATGGTCGCTCGCCAATGCCATTGATGCCGGCAAGTTCAACCGCATCATCCTCCCGCATTTAAAAGTGCGTCATCCGCAAAATCCCGACTATCACAAGGATGCCTTCACCCAGCAGGACGTGGCCGACTGGGTGGATCATAGCGAAGACAATTTGTGGGTGCTGTGCGACGTGCACCATCGCGCCGCCTATCTGGGCATCCATGAGATCACCTATCCGATCTGGTGCCCCATGGATCTCTTGCGCGATGACTTCGAAGACTATGTGCGCCAGCAGATTCAGCAGCAGAAAAATACCGGCAAGAATACGGCCGGCAAAGTGTCCTGACGTCAGCCGGCCTCACCCTCGACCAGGACTTTGCGCGGTCTCGCCAGAAGGTTCACCGCCAGTCCGGCCATGATCAGCAGGCAGGCGGCGATCTTCCAACCCGGCAGGGATTCGTGAAGCACCAGGGCCGAGGCGCCGATGCCGAACACCGGCACCAGCAGCGACAGGGGCGCGACGGTCCCGGCCGGATAACGCGACAACAGCCAGGCCCACATGGTGTAGCCAAACAGGGTGTTGGCCGCGCTCTGCCATAACAGGGTCGGCCAGATCACCCAGTGCGAGGTCGTCACCGCCTGGAGATCGCGCGCCGGACCTTCCACCAGCAGGGACGCGATCAAAAGGCCCGGCATGGCGAACAGGCTGGCCCAGACGACATAAGCCATCGGATTGAGCGGCGTGCCGCGCGCGGCCGCGGCTCGCGCCGCTTCGCGTGTGGTTTGGTTGCTGATGGCCCAACACGCCGCACCGGCCAGCGTCAAGAAGACACCCGTGGGCGTGATGTCTTCACCATTGTGCATCAGGATCACCACCAGTCCGGCAACCCCCGGAACCAGGCCCAGCAATTGATGCGCGGCGGGCGTTTCGCCGCTGCGCCGGGCCGAAACCACGATGGTGATGAAGACTTGCATCTGCATCACCACAGAGGCGAGCCCTGGCGAGATGAATCCATTCATCGCGATATAGAGAAGCCCAAACTGTCCCGTTCCCACCGACAGGCCGTACAGCGCCAGGGTGGACCAGGAGATATTTGGCTTTTTGAGAAAGAGGATGGCGGGGAACAGCACCAGCGCGAAGCGGATAGCGGCCATCAGGAGCGGCGGCAAAGTCCCCAGCCCCCACCGCACAACCACAAAATTGGTGCCCCAGAAAAAGACGATCAGCAGGCCCAGGGCCATGTCGCGCAGCGATAAGTGAGACGGCGTCATGATGCTGCGGCCTCAGCAAGCCTCGCCAGAGATGGCGGCTTTTCCTGGCCGCCATAACAGATTCACCGCCAGCCCCGCCAGGATAAGCAAGGTTGCGCCGATCTTCCAAGCGGGCAGGGGTTCGCCCAGCAGGATGGCGCTGGAGGCAAAACCGAAGATCGGCACCAGCAGCGACACCGGCGCCACCGTGGCGGCGGGATAGCGCGACAACAGCCAGGCCCAGCAGGCATAGCCGAACATGGTATTACCGGCCGACTGCCACAGCACCGCCGCCCAGGTCGATAGGCCGGCATTTCGGATGCCTTGGGTGATGGCGGCGGGGCCTTCTGTCAGCAGCGACAGAAGAAGAAGCGGGGGCACTGAGAACATGGCCGCCCATACGACATAGGCCAGCATATTGACCCGTCCCGCTTCACGGCCGGCCTGGTTGCCCATGGCCCAGCCCAAGGCCGCCAGAAGCACCAGCGCGACCCCGGCAATCGTGGCCCCCTGCCCATTATGCGCGGCGATCACACCCATCCCGGCGAGCGCCAAGCCAAAGGCGGCCAGTTGGTGCGGCTTGATCTTTTCGCCCGTGCGCCACATGGCGAGAGCGATAGTGAAGAAGACCTGCATCTGCACCACCAGCGAAGCCAGGCCCGGCGAAATCTGGCCTTTCATGGCGATGAACAGCAGGCCGAACTGGAACAGCCCGATGCAGACGCCATAGATGGCGAGATTGCTCCATGCCACGATTTTCCCATCGGCCCCGTTGTCGCCGATGATACGGGGACGCGGTAGGAAAAATGCGGCGGGGAGAAAGACGAAGACAAAGCGCAGGGTAGCGAAAAAGAGGGGCGGCAGCGCATTCAGTCCCAGCCGGATGACCACGAAATTCGTGCCCCAGACAAAGACGATCGCCAGCGCCAAAAGCGCATCACGCCAGGAAAGATGAGACGGCATCAGGCCCCTCGAAAGGGGGAACTATAGGGGCTCCATCCCCGATTCGTCTTGCAAAGGCCGCATGCCCGCCCATCCGGGGCTATAGGAGCCGGAATGTGAGAAACCTCTTGCCGGGAACCCCATTGAATATGGGTGTCATCAAATGATGGTGTTGCCCATGACCCTGGCCGAAAAAATTACTGAACTACCGGAACGTTTCCGCAAGGAGGACAAATCCACCGCCTGTCTGCTCAAGGAGATCGGTTTTCTGGACAGGTCGCAGGAATTGAAGGTGGAAGAGGTGGAAGACGCGCTACGCCACCATCCGGACTGGGCCGAGCGTTGGCTGGAGCGCGGGTTGGACCAGAATCTATCGGGTGGCTGGGGCATCCAATGCGATCACGGCCGCTTTCGGGTGCAGAGCTATTCCAGCGGCCGCCATCTGGTGGAAGACAAAAAGCTTCACGCGGTGGCGGAGTTCATTGTGCGCTATGTCGGTTTTGTCCGCGATGTGTTCAATCGCAATCGCGGCCCTCACCCGGCGATGCGCTGAAGCCGGCTGGTAAATGCGTTGGTCATGCTGACCGCGGCAGCGGGCGGCGGTGCGGCGGAATATCACCCAAGGCGCATTCACCATCTTTGACCGGAACGCGGCTGGCTCTTGTCGATTATACCGGCCGAGGGAGACAGGGAATCACGATGCCCATCTGTTTGGTGCCCTTTCGGGAAAAGGGTGAAACACAGGACAAAGTCCAGCCGGACGGGTCCCCACAGCCGGATTGGCGGGAGCCGCCGGGCTATTTGGGCGAAGCGGTGCGTCGCGCCAAGCGGATCTCCGAACTGAACCGCCAGAAGGTGCCGAAGGACCGCTAGGGGTTGCTGCGCAACCCTGATGACGGCCAGCTTCAGCGCGGTCCACGATTAGGCGTCAGGCCTCTGTGAACAGGCCGTTCTTGCCGTTGGCCGCCGGCAGCTTCACGCCCAAAGCCTTGCGCATGTAATTCACGCTGGCAGCGATATTGTCATCGACACTGCCGGTGCCGTCACCGGGCCGGGGCGCGTCGATGTCGAACACCGCCCAGCCCTTGAAATGCTTCTTGCGCATCACCGCGAACACACCGGGGAAGTCCACGCCGCCGCCTTGGCCGACCGAAGCATAGATGCTCTTTTGCTTGTGCTGTTCGGGCGTGGGACCGCCCGTGTTGCCGCGATATTGCGGGAAGGTGTCTTTGAGGTGGAATTCGGTGATGCGGGGAAAGAATTCGTCCGTCATCTTCACCACATCCATGCCGCCCAATACATTATGGCCGGTATCCATGATCATATGGACGTAAGCGGGATCGGTGTGCTCCATCACAAACCGGAAGTCATGCTCGCGCTCCATCGGGCCCCACATATGCGGGTGCAGTGACAGCCGCACGCCATATTTCTTGGTGCGCATGCCGATCTCGTTGGCGGTTTCGGCCAGGCCCTTGAGCTGGTCGTCGCTGGGGCCGCCCGGCGGCCGCGCGCCCATATTGTTCTTCCAGTGATCCACACCCAAAGGCTGCAGGAAGTCGCGAGCGCAGGCTTCCATATCGGCGATCAACTTCGCCTTGCCTTCGCCGCCCAGCCAGGGATAGGCGGCGGGCGCTGACCCGGCGGCGCGCTGGCGTGGGGCGCTGCCCGGCTTGCGCGGCAGGTCGCCAACACTGGCCAGTTCCACGCCGCTTTCCTGCAGCAGCTTCTTGAACGCCATGGGATTGTCCAGGAACTGCACCACCTGGGCGGCATAGGGCTCGAAGCCCTGCAAGCCGTAATGCTTCACGTCCTTGAGCATCATCGGGATGTTGGTCGACATCTTCAGCGCGCCGTCCGGCCCATTCCAGGCGCCGAAGATGGAGCCGGTGGTACCGAATTTGATGTCGGGATCGGTGGGATCGAGTCCGGCGAAGGCGGGCGAAGCCGCCGCAGCCAAGGCTGCGGTGGAAACCAGGAAATGGCGGCGATTGAGCATGGCGTTTCCCTTTATTCCGGTTCTTGCTGACAGTTTATCAGGAAGACGTCAGCGCTGCTATTGCGGCTTTGGTGCGCTGGATTTTTTGGGCAAAAAGCGCGTGATGCCGCCCGGCGTTGCAGCATAAAGCACGCCGTCCTTGCCGAGCGCGATGCCTTCGCCGGCATCCGCGTCGGGCACAAAGGCAAAAACCTCGCCGGTCTTGGCGCTGCCGATCCAGGTACCCTTCTTGCCTTCGGTGTTGTAGTCGGTGGCGTACAGCGTGTCGTCCTTGGTGATGAACAATCCGCTAGGGGCGCCGAAGCTGTGATATTCGGTCAGGTATTGGCCATCCTGGTCGAACAGCTGGATGCGGCCATTGACGCGATCGGCGACCAGCAGGCGCCCCCGAGAGTCGAACACCAGCGCATGGGGATTGCGGAACTGGCTGGGTTTTGAGCCCAGGCTGCCCCAGGCTTTGACGAACTTGCCATCCGGCGTGAATTTGATGATGCGGGTGATGGTGTCGGGCGGCAGGTCCGGCGCCACGGTGCCATGGCCGTCGGCGACAAAAATGTCGCCATTGGGGGCCGTGGCGACATCGCCGGGGTCATGGAAATGGGTGGGACCGCCGCCGGAAACCCCTGCAGTTCCCAATCGCAGCAGCACCTTGCCATCCGGCGAAAGCTTGATGACTTGCTCGCCCTTCTTGCCGTTCTTGGCTATGGCGGCATCGGTCACCCAGACATTGCCGTCACGATCGACATGCAGGCCATGCGGAAAGGCGAACAGGCCAGCGCCGATGCTGCGGACTGGCCGTCCCGTCTTGGGATCGATCTGATGCACCGCCGCCAGTTTCGATCCATCGCAACTGTTGGCGGCGCAGCGGTCGATGGCCCAGATCTCACCACGGGGCCCGATCTCTATCCCAGCGCTGGTGCCCCAGGGCCGCCCGTCGCGGAGCTTCGCCCATTGGCGCTGCGGAGGGCCAAACGGGTCGGGCAGGGAGGCGGCTTCTGCGGCCCCAACCGTTGCAGCCAAAGCGGCGGCCAAAAACAAAAGAACGCGCATTGGCTGTATCCTGTTGATCCATGCCGGTGGATATTGCGCGGATTATCCGCACCGTCCAACAGCTTATCGCCTCTGTTGACCGCCGCGGATGGCGATGATGGAATGTTTTCCGCGTCAGGCGGGGGCTTGCCATGAATGACGGCGACAATGTTTCGGTTGCGGCGCAACTTGAAAAGCTTCAAGCCTTGCGGAGCAGCGGTTCACTCAGCGAGGCCGAATTCCAAAAGCTGAAAGCCGCGCTGGTGGCGCAAGCGTCTGTTGCGCCCAAGGGCTCCGGAGGGTTGTCTTGGGCGATCGGCGCGCTGGCGGCCATGGCCGTCGTGGTCGCGCTGATCCTGTTCGCCATGCCCCGGCACGGCAGCAGCACTGCGTCGCAACAGGCTGCACAACTCGCCGGTCAATCCGCCGCGCCCCAGCCAGCGGCACAGCCGCCGGCGGCGCCTGAACCTGCCGCTTCAGCCCTCGACCGCGCCGCCAATGATGCGGGCGCTCCACCGGCTGCGGGCGCGGCGCCGGTGCCACCGCCCACGTTCCCGACCAGCTTTGACTGCAGCCAGGCAAGACGCCTGGCCTTGCGGCTGATTTGCATCAATCCCAACCTGGCGTCGCAGGACATGCAGCTTGCGGCGCTTTATCGCCGGGCGCGCGCGAACGCGATCGACCCCTCGCAGCTCTCCGATCAGCAACAGCAATGGCTGGCGGCGCGTGATTCTTGCGGCAGCATCGGCTGTCTGTCGGCGGTCTATGCCGCGCGCCGCAGGGAGTTGGCGCAATGGATCACCAACTGACGGGTTCAGGACCTACGGTCCTGAACCCCGCTGTTATCGTTCCTCACGCGCGGGCGCGGCCGAGGCTTCGCCGGGCAGGCAATAAGCGACCAGGTCGGCGCCATAGGAACCGCCCTGGGCACAGACCAGATACTGCTTGCCCTGGTGCATATAGGTCATGGTGGCGCCGGTCTGCACCTTGTCCATGAACACCGCGCCCTTTTGCTCGCCGGTGGCCTTGTCATAAGCTCGCAGCCTGGCGCCCTTGCGTCCCCTTTCATCGGTGAACAGTCCGCAATCACCGCAAATCACCAGCGTCTTGGTGGTCAGGGTGCCCAGGATGCCCGACTGGCCGGTGCGGGGAATGGTGACGCCCTTGAGTAGGGGATGATTCTTGATCGCGTCAGGCGTCTCGCCATGCACGATCTGCCACACCCGCGTGCCTTTGCTGAGATCGATGCAGGTGATGGTGCCATAGGGCGGCTTCATCAAGGGAATGCCTTCGATCGAGATCATGCCCGGCACGATGGGATCGGTGAGACCATCCCTTCCAATGGAGCCGCGCTGGCGTCCCGCCGGTCCGGTCAAGCTGGCAACACCGCCAAAGGCGCCGCCATTGGCATCGGCGCTGCCTGCCGCCGGCTGTCCGCCGCGCTGGAACACCTTGCCGTCAGGTCCCTGCACCACGCCGGTGACCTCGAACTGGTTCTTGGCGAACAGATACAGCAGGTGGGTTTCGGGATCGTAGGACGCGCCCGGCCAGTTGATGCCGCCCTGCAAGCCCGGCAGATTCAGCGCACCGAAAATCTTGTCATTCACCAGCGGCGGCGGATCGTAGAGCCCCGCCAACTTATAATGACTGGCGATTTCCAAAGCCCGCGCCTTGATCTGGGGCGTAAAATCCACCAGGTCGTTCTCGGTGACACCTTGCTTGGCGAAAGGCGGCGGGGCGCTGGGGATGGGCTGGGTCGGCGAATACCATTCGCCGGGCACGTTGCCCTTTGCGACCTTTTTCTCCGGGATCGGCCAGACGGGTTTGCCGGTGGTGCGGTCCAGCACATAGACATAACCCTGCTTGGTCGGCTGGGCGATCGCCTTGATGATCTTGCCGTCATGCGGAATGTCGCAAATCACGCCGGCGCAGGAGACGTCGCGGTCCCACAAGCCGTGATGGATCATCTGATAGTGCCACTTACGCGTGCCGGTCTCGATGTCCAGCGCCACCAGGCTTTCTGCAAACAGGTTGGGACCGGTGCGGCTGGCGCCCAGCATGTCGGTCTGCGGCAGTTCCACCGGCACAAAGACCAACCCAAGCTCCACATCTGCCGACATGGGTGCCCAAGCGCCGGTATTGCCGCTGGCCTCTGCCTGGCCCGGTGTGGTCCAGGTCTCGTAACCGAACTCGCCTTTTTGCGGGATGGTGTGGAAGATCCATTTGCGCTGGCCGGTCTTCACATCAAAGCCGCGCACAAATCCCTTGGACGCCAGGGTGGGCGCTGCGCCCACCACAATGGTGTTCTTCACGACCAGCGGCGGGGCATGCAGGCCGATGATCCCCTTGTCGGGGTCCATGGTCTGGTCGTCGTTCAGCCGCAAGTCGACCGAACCGTTGGTGCCGAAGGCGGGATCGGGAATGCCGGTCTTGGCATCCAGCGAGAACATGGTGTAGCCGCGCGTGACATAGACGATGCGTTCGGCGCTGCCATCGGTCCAATAACCCACGCCCAGGCCGGGGCCGCCGCGCGATCCGATGCGTGCGCCTTCGTCATGGGTGTGCATCCAAAGAATTTCGCCGGTGCCCGCATCCAGGCAGACCACGTCGCGGCGGAAGCCGGCGGTGACATAGATGCGGCCCTTCACCACCAGCGGTGTTGACTGGTAGTCGGCATCCAGCCGGGGGCCGAAGGAATTGGTGGAGAAGCGCCAGGCGAGCTGCAGCTGGTTGAAGTTCGCGGCGCTGATCTGGTCCAGCGGCGAATAGCGGGTGCTGGACAGGTCGTTGGCATAATGAAGCCAATCGGTGTCCCTTGGCGCCGTCGCGCTTTGCGCGAAAGACGGCACGTGCCACAGCAATGCCGCGGCCGATGAGCCAGCCAGCATCATTCTACGATTGATGGAACGCATTCCTCGACAGTTTCCCCTGGATGTATGGGCTGCGACGGTAAGTGGCGCTCCCATGGACAGCAAGATTTGTATACGGCCAACTTGTCGCGGGAGTGTCGCAGATCAGGCCATTGTGCAACGCGGTATGGCGCCCATGAGAATTCGCCGCATGCCCGCAAGGGCTTTTCAACGAGGAGAATCGTCTTTCTTGCCTGCCGACCGCGGCGGCGGCCTTTCCACTCTGGCCTGTGCTTTGTGGCAAGAAGGCGGCGAACCGGCCCAATCCCTCTCGGACTTTTCACCAAGATGCTGAACTTCCTGCAAAGTTCCACTCGTATAGGGGACGCCTATGCGCCAGCATATATTGACACCGGCAGTGGGCGGTTATAGCCACGCGCCTATTTCATGCAGCCGCGAGGGCGATTTGCGCGCGGGCTGCCCCGGCATTTCGTCGCTGTCCCTGAATTCCGTCTTTGGCATTTTCCACCATCCGGCAGCGGAATGGCTGCCTAGTGAGGTTCGTATCGTCCATGTCCCAGGAAGCAACCAACAAAGCCCTCATGCTGTCCGTTTTTGCCGCCTTCAAGGACGGCGATCTGGAACCGCTATTCGCCGCGATCAGTCCCGAGGTGGTGTGGAAAGCAAGCGCGCCACCGGAATTCTTCCGCTTCGGCGGCACATTTCGCGGCATCGACGGCATGCACGAATATATTGCGCTGCTGTCTTCGCGGTATCACTTCACCCGGCTTGCACCCAAGATCGTCACCGCCACGGGCGATCAGGTGTGGGGTCTGTTCGAGGCCGAAGCACTGCACCAGCCCAGCGGCCGCTACGTCCAGTTCGATCTCTTGCTGCGCTGGACGGTCAAGGGCGGCAAGGTCATGGAGCACCAGTGCTTCTTCGACACCGCGGGCGTGCTGATGCAGCAGGGCGACCTGGTCGCCGCTTAAGCGATCACATACGCCACCGCGAACAGCACGGTTCCCACGGCACCCAGCCCCATTGCGGCGAACCAAAAGGGGCGCCGCGCGGTGATGATCGCAACCGTGGAGAGCGCGATGCCGATCTCCACCATGGTGGCGGCGCCGGTCAGCCAGTGATGCCTCTCCTCATGGCGTGCGCTTGCCCGCAAGCGGGCGTCGCGGTCCTTTTCCGATTCCTCGGCTTTTCCACGCGCTTTGTCCTGGCCGCCGCGGTCCTTGGCGATTTCCTCGGCATACTCTTGCACCTTGGCGCTGCCCGCGACGGACGCGATCTCATACATATGCCGCTTGAGGCTGTCAGCCTGGTATTCGTTCCAGCTGTCGGTGGCCTTATCCTGGGCCAGCACCGCTTCCGAGGATTCGGTGATGGCGCGCCCGCCTTCCACCGTTTCCAGCGACCCCGCGGTCGCCGCCATCACCGCCAACACGGCAACAGTGATGGAAACGCGGCTGACAAAGGGATCTCTTTCATGCGCCGCATGCTCGGCATGTTCGGCATGCTCATGCGCATCCAGGGCGGGATCATGGGTCATGGCTTCTCCTGCGACTCTTATTTGAACAAGCCGAGATCGATGGCATCGCCCATCGCCCGGTAGCCCGCATCATTGGGATGAAGCTTGTCGCGGATGTTGAAGTCCGCGCGGAAGGTGAGCGGGTTGGCCGGATCGGCGGTTGCGGTGGCGAAATCCACCACGCCATCGAAAGCGCCGCCGGTCTTGATCCAGTTGTTCAAGCCGGTGCGGACTTGTTCGCCGGCCGGTGAGGCATAGCCGGCTCCCTGATAAGGCGTGAGCAAGGCCCCGATCACCTTGATGCCGTGGGCGTGGCAGCGCTCGATGATCTGTTTGTCGGCGGCGATCAGCGCTTCCAAGGTGGCCGGGTCTTGTTGCCCTTGGGTGGTGAAGCCGCGGCCGATATCGTTGATACCCTCCAGCAGGATAACCGCTTTCACACCCGGAACGCCGAACACATCGCGGTCCAGCCGCGCCAAGGCATTGGGACCAGTGCCATAGCGCAGCAGGCGGTTGCCGCCGATGCCGGCATTCACCACCGACCATTTGCTCTTGGCGGCGGCCAGCCGCTCGGCCAGCCGGTCGGGCCAGCTGCGAAATGCGTTGTTGGTGGAGGTCGCGCCCTCGGTGATGGAATCGCCGAATCCCACCACCACGGCATTGGCGGTTGTCGCATCCACCTCCACTTCCGTGACCAGGGCCGTCAAGCGTATCAGGCGCTGGGAAGGAAGCTGGGGCTGTGCGGTCTGGTCGCCGGGCGTGCCGGAAACATATTGAAAGAGCGAATGATTGCGCGGCAGCGTGCCCGGCACATAGATCGAGATCACCAGCTTTTGCAGTGCTTCCACCGGCAGGTCGATCGCGTCCGACAGCAGGGGCGCGCTTGCGGGCACGGAGGTGGCGCCATGGCCGTCAAAAGTCACCACCCGATCGCTGCCGGGCAGAACGCCGCCATCGAGTCCCGCCGCGCCCACATGCACGGCGCCCAGCATCAAAAGATCGCTGCCGCCTTCATTGCTGATGCGCAGGCGGACGCGCTTGCCGGCAACCGCCACCCGCACAAGCTGGCGAATGGTGACATTGGATAAATCGGCGTCCGGTATCACCACCGGAAGATTGCCCGGATTGTCGATCAGCAGCGGCGTGGCCGGCGCCGGCGCCGCCGGGGCGGGGCTTGCGGCCAGCGGAACGGGCCCCGTGGCAGGCGCGGGCGGCGGGGGCGTCATGCCGGGCGGGAGGGGGGTGGGAACAAAGCCCCAGGCTCCAATCCAATTTTCGGTTTGGTGGTTTTCCCGGGGCGCCGACTCGGCGGGGGCGCCGGAAATCGATATCGGGGCCAGAATCGCGGCCAAAACCAAGGCAAAATGACGAATTCTCATCTCCCGCTCCCATGACGTTCTTGCTTGGAGAGACTTTCCCTTGTGCCCGAAAACCGCGCAAGCGGGTTCCGAGAGGGCAAGAAATCGCCGAAATGAGCTGCCTACGGACCAAAATAAGCAGAAAAAGCGAAAAAAGTCTGGTTTTTCAGATGCTTCCCGTTGACGCGCAGGAACTTCCCATGACATTTTATTCCCAGCCCTGGGGGTCAACCCGGCGGCGTGTCCCTCAAAGGGGCTGGGGATGATCAAATCAGAACTGGTTGCACGGCTCACCGCTCGCTATCCGCACCTGTACCACCGCGATGTCGAACGCATCGTGACCACGGTGCTGGACTCCATCAGCAACGCATTGGCGGATGGCCATCGCGTGGAATTGCGCGGCTTCGGTGCGTTCAGCGTCAAGGTGCGGCCCTCGCGCATGGGCCGCAATCCGCGCACCGGCGAGCCGGTTTCGGTGGGCCAGAAGCGGGCGCCTTTTTTCCGCACCGGAAAAGAATTGCGTGAACGGCTGAATGGCGGTACGCCGGACGTGTGAATCCGGCGCTCAATCCCGTCTTTGTCGCACTAGACACAACCGATCTGGGGCGAGCCCGCCACATGGCGGCAACCGTGCGTGCTTCTGTCGGTGGACTGAAGCTGGGCCTGGAATTCTTCAATGCTCATGGTCCAGCCGGTGTGCGGCCCTTCATCGAGATGGGCCTGCCGGTTTTCCTGGACCTGAAATATCACGATATTCCCAACACCGTGGCCGGCGCGGCGCGGGCTGCCGCCGGCCTTGGCGTTTCCATTCTGAATCTCCACGCCCAGGGTGGAGCGGCGATGATGCGCGCGGGCCTTGAGGCCGCCAAAAGCGTTTCGCCTTCCACAAAAGTCATTGCCGTCACCATGTTGACCAGCCTTGCGGACGAGGATTTGCCGCCGCTGGGACTTAAGCCGCCGGTCGCCGATCAGGTTTTGCGGCTTGCCGCTCTGGCGCAGCAATGCGGCTTGGATGGCGTGGTGTGTTCAGCGCATGAGATCGTCCGCCTGCGCAAAGAGGTGGGGCGGGATTTTCTTCTGGTGGTGCCGGGCATCCGCCCCGCCGGAAGCGCCTTGGGAGACCAGCGCCGGGTGATGGGACCCGCCGAAGCACGGGATGCCGGAGCCACCATATTGGTGATCGGCCGGCCCATTACCGGCGCCTCCGATCCCGCCGGGGCGGCGCGCGAAATTGCCCAAAGCCTATGCATATCAGCAGGCTAGCGGCGGTTCCCCGGGTTGCTTGATTTCCGCCAATGCCGGGCTCATACACCCCAACCCATGACGGTTCAGGTCAAGATCTGCGGCCTTAACAGTGCGGACGCCATCGAGGCGGCAATTTCCGCGGGCGCGACCTATGGCGGATTGGTGTTTCATCCCAACTCGCCGCGCAACCTGGATCTGGAACGGGCCGGGTCTTTGGCCGATCGTATGCGTGGCCGCCTCAAGATTGTGGCGTTGATCGTGGATAGGGACGATGCCGGCATCGAGGCGCTGATGAACAGGGTGCGCCCCGATTTTCTCCAATTGCATGGCAGTGAAAGCGCGCGGCGTACCGCCTATATCCGGGACAAGTTCCGGGTGCCTGTCATCAAGGTGCTGCCGGTCGGCGAGCCTGCCGATCTGGCTGCCGCGGCCGAATATGAAAATGCCGCCGACATGCTGATGTTCGATGCCCGCCCGCCCGATGGAGCGCAACGTCCCGGCGGTCATGGCGCAGCTTTCGATTGGAAAATCCTTGATGGCAGGAATTTCGCCCTGCCTTGGTTCCTGGCCGGCGGCCTGTCGCCGGAAAATGTCGCCCGGGCCGTTCAACTCTCCGGCGCCAGGCTGGTGGATGTTTCCTCAGGCGTCGAAAGCGCGCCGGGCGTGAAAGATGCCCAGCGCATCCGTGATTTCATCCAAGCCGCGACGATGAGCAAGCAAACCGTATGAACCAGATTCCCAATTCGCTGCGCGCCGGTCCCGACGCCAATGGTCATTTTGGCGCCTATGGCGGCCGCTTTGTCGCTGAAACCCTGATGCCTTTGGTTCTGTCGCTGGAACAGGCCTATACGGTGGCGAAAAATGATCCGCAGTTCCAGGTCGAGCTGTCGGGACTGTTGACTCATTATGTGGGGCGCGAAAGTCCGCTTTATTTCGCTGAGCGCCTGACCGCCCATTTTGGCGGCGCCAAAATCTATCTCAAGCGCGAGGACCTCAACCATACCGGCGCGCACAAGATCAACAATTGCCTGGGCCAGATCCTGCTCGCCCGGCGCATGGGCAAGACCCGCATCATCGCCGAGACCGGCGCCGGCCAGCATGGCGTGGCCACCGCCACCGTGGCGGCGCGTTTTGGCCTGCCCTGCACCGTCTATATGGGCGAGGTGGACATGGAGCGGCAAAAGTCCAATGTCTTTCGCATGCGCCTGTTGGGCGCGGAGGTCAGGGGCGTGTCATCCGGCTCGCGCACGCTCAAAGACGCGACCAACGAAGCGCTGCGCGATTGGGTCGCCAACGTCCACGACACGTTTTACATCATCGGATCGGTGGTGGGACCGCATCCCTATCCCGCCATGGTACGCGATTTCCAGACGGTGATCGGCAACGAGACCCGCGCCCAGATGCTCGAGCGGGAAAAGCGGCTGCCGGACCTGGTGGTGGCCTGTGTCGGCGGCGGCTCCAATGCCATCGGCATGTTCCATCCCTTCATCGACGATGCCGGTGTCGAAATCCATGGCGTGGAAGCGGCGGGCGACGGTGTGAACACGCCGCGTCATGCCGCCACGATCTCCAAGGGCACGCCCGGCGTGCTGCACGGCGCGCGCTCTTACCTGTTGCAGGATCAGGACGGCCAGGTGCTGGAAGCCCACTCCATTTCCGCAGGCCTGGATTATCCCGGCGTCGGCCCGGAGCATAGCTGGCTCAAGGATATCGGCCGGGTGAAATACCATTCCATCACGGACAAGGAGGCGCTGGACGCCTTCATGCTGCTGTCCAAGCTGGAAGGCATCATCCCGGCGCTGGAATCCGCCCATGCCATCGCCCATGTCGCCAAACTGGCCGGCCAGATGCGCAAGGATCAGGTCATTGCCGTCTGCCTGTCGGGCCGCGGCGACAAGGACATCTTCTCGGTGGCGCAGGCTTTAGGTGAAAAGATATGAGCAGGGCAAAACCGTGACCCGCCTGTCAGAGACTTTCGCGCGCCTGAAGCAGGAAGGTCGCGCCGCTTTCGTGCCCTTCATCACTGCGGGCGATCCGGACATGGAGACCAGTTTCGCCATCCTGGAAAAGCTTCCCGGTGCCGGCGCCGATGTGATCGAGCTGGGCATGCCCTTCACCGATCCCATGGCCGATGGCCCGGCGGTGCAGGCCTCGTCGGTGCGGGCGCTGAAGGCCGG
>DATBCP010000070.1:0-3693 GCA_036270435.1 Rhizomicrobium sp.
CTCGCTGACTGTCGTCAGATGGCTGGAATAGCTCAAGCCGGCCTTCAGGAACGAGACCTTGCCGTAGAATTCCACGCCGTCGATGTTGAAGGCGCTGTCCGGTGCATGGATCCGCCCCATGCTCTCGCGGGTAAACAGGCCTTGGAACGCCAGATTGTGAATGGTGAGGAGGCTCGGGATCCGCCAGCCATTCCATTGCAGATAGGCCGCCACAAGTGCTGATTGCCAGTCATTGGCGTGAACCAGATCGGCCGACCACGCCTTGTCCAACCTGCCGGCCGCCAGCGCGGCGGCAACCCATGAAAAGCGGGCAAAGCGGACGTCATTGTCTTGCCAATCGCGCCCCTGGCCATCCCCGTAAATCCCGCCTTCCCGCTCGTACAAGTCCGGACATTGAACGACATACACATGCAAGCCGTCACGCGTGCGTGAACGCAGAAGCTTGCAGGCAGGAAGGCTCGCGACGGCGTCACAGGTGGCAATGGTTTCCAGCGGCTGCAGCCGGCGCAACACGTCCGGATAGCCCGGTATGACAATGCGTACATCTGCCAAAGTCTTAAGAGCGCGCGGCAGAGCGGCCGAGACGGCGGCCAAGCCGCCTGTCTGGACGAAATCGCTCATTTCCGGAGTCGCGAACAGCACGCGCATAGACAGCCTCATTTGCCGCAACGCGGCAAAGAACAACCGGTTCCCCACCAGTGAGCATGTCTTTGCTGGAAGGATAGCCCTTTAACGTAAAGCAAATCCTAAAGGGTAAGACGCGGCTGCCCAGACAAGGAAATGCAAGCAATACGGCGCTGGCCTTCCCAGAGCTCGATCTTCTGGCTTTCGCATGCTTCCAGGGCCGAGTTGAGGGCCGACATGTCGTCCTTTTGCTCGACATTCCAAACCATTGCCCGGCTACCGTCCGGACTTTGGAAACGAATTTCATAATGCATTTTCGATTGCTCCCTCACCCAACCCCCTTGAACGCACAATCGCCGCTTTTGGACGCAGCGTCGCCAACATTTCTTATGTTTGGATCGGAACCTGCAGGCGCGCATTAGTTTTTCGGAAGTTCCCATCAAACGCATAGAGATGGGATGCCGATCGATGGCGGGATATTGTGATGACATCTTTGCTTACGGCGCTGGAAGCAGGCAGGCCCTACCCGCTGGGCGCTTCCTGGGACGGTTTGGGCGTGAATTTCGCGGTTTTTTCCGCGCACGCGGACAAGACTGAGCTTTGTCTGTTCGATGACAAAGGTAAACGGGAAATCGCCCGCCTGACGTTGCCGGAATATACCGATGAAGTCTGGCACGGCTATCTGCCGCACGCCAATCCAGGACTGGTTTACGGTTTTCGGGCTTACGGCCCCTATCAGCCGGATCGCGGCCATCGCTTCAATCCGGCCAAGCTGTTGCTGGACCCCTATGCCAAATCCATCATCGGGAGCTTGCGCTGGACGGATGCCGTCTTCGGCTACCGCCTTCAATCCTCTCGCGCCGACCTCAGCATCGACCACCGGGATTCCGCCTCGGCCATGCCCAAGGCAGTGGTCACCGACGATCATTTTACCTGGGGCGATGACCGCCGGCCTGATAGGCCGTGGAGCGAGACCATCATCTATGAAGCCCATGTCCGCGGTTTGACCAGGCTGTTCGAGGAGGTTCCCGGACCCCTTCGCGGCACCTTCGCGTCTCTGGCCCATCCCGACATCATCGCCTATCTCAAGCGCCTTGGCGTGACCGCCATTGAATTGATGCCCATCCATGCCTTTCTCCAGGACCGGTTCTTGCTGGAAAAAGGCCTCAGCAACTATTGGGGCTACAACACCCTCGCCTATTTCGCGCCGGAACCGCGCTACCTGGCCGGCAGCAATCCGCGCGAGCTGCGCGACATGGTGCGCCGCTATCACGCCGCCGGTCTCGAGGTGATCCTGGATGTGGTCTACAACCACACCTGCGAGGGCAGTGAGCTGGGTCCGACCTTGTCCTGGCGCGGGCTGGACAATGCCAGCTACTACCGTCTTGCCGAAAACCGCCGTCACACCATCAACGATACAGGCACGGGCAACACGCTGAACCTTTCCCATCCGCGCACCTTGCAGATGGTGATGGATTCGTTGCGCTACTGGGCGCAAACCTACCGTATCGACGGATTCCGCTTCGACCTGGGACTCACTTTGGGACGCCAGCCATGGGGATTCGACCAGCAGGCGGGCTTCTTTCATGCCATCCGCCAGGACCCCGCACTGTCGCGGCTCAAACTGATCTGCGAGCCCTGGGACGTCGGTCCGGGAGGCTATCAGCTTGGCAATTTTCCGCCCGGCTTTTCGGAATGGAATGACCGTTTCCGCGACACGTTAAGGCGCTGTTGGCGGGGAGATGGAGGCCAGCGTCCGGAATTGGCGGCCCGCTTGACGGGCTCTCGCGATCTTTTCGACAAGCGTCACAAGCAACCCCATGCCTCCATCAACTATATCGCCTGCCATGACGGCGCGACGCTGGAGGATCTCGTCTCCTATCAGGGCAAATACAACCAGGCCAATGGCGAAGACAATCGCGACGGCGCCCATGACAATCTCTCGAACAATTATGGCGTCGAGGGCCCCAGCGATGACGAGACCGTTCTGGCATATCGCGAACGCGTCAAGCGTTCGATGCTGGCGGCTTTGTTCAGTTCGCTGGGCACACCCATGATTCAGATGGGCGACGAATGCGGCCGCAGCCAAAATGGCAACAACAATGCCTATTGCCAGGACAATGCGTTGACCTGGATGGACTGGTCGCTGGCCCGATCCGAGCGGGGAAAGGCGCTTTCCTCTTTTGTGGCGAAATTGACGGCGGCCCGGCGGCGCTATTCCAGCTTGCACGCCGATCGCTATTTGAGCGGCAAGGAGGTGGCCTATGGCATCGGCGCGCTTTCCTGGTGGGACGAGCGCGGCCAGGAACTGGCACCGACCGATTGGGAGAATTTTGAAGGCCGGGCGCTTTGCCTGCGCCGCGCGGCCACACACCCCGACGGCCGGGTGGAAGTCACCGCGCTCCTGCTGAATGCCGGGCAGCAGCCCATCCTGTTTCACCTGCCGGGCTCCCTGTCCTGGCAAATGGTGTGGGACAGTGCCGATCCGGAGGCGGAAAGCGGCCTGCTGCTCAACACGGATTATCTGGTGGCGGATCGCGCCGCGGTACTGCTGGCAGCCGAGATGGACTAAAGCTTGAGCCAGCAGGCCGCCAATCCTCCCAACAGGCTTTTGGCCTGATCTATCTTGCCGCTGGCGAACAGCAACGCACCCTCCGCGGCCATGGGGCAGCGCCGCGTGTCGTGGCCAAGATTGTAGAGGCATCGGATGCGCTCATCGCCGTCGACCCGCTCAAATCCCACCAATGGCGGACGCAAGCCCAGCGAAACGAAACGGCCGGTCCGCAGGGCGGAATGCTCCTTGCGCACCCCCAACAGCTGCCGGGTGCAAGCAAGGACCGAGTTCTTGTCTTTATCCTGTACGACGACGGCGCGCCTTATATGCTCGGCCGGCATGGGCAACCAGGGCTCGGTCACGGAAAACCCACCGAAAGGCGCGTCCGCCGACCAGGGAATAGGCGTACGTGCTCCATCGCGTCCCTGGTTTGTCGGCCAATTGGCGATCGCTTCGGGATCGCGCAGCCGCTCGAAGGGAATATGTGCCTGGGTCAACCCCAGTTCCTCTCCCTG